>JBBQGP010000041.1:0-31947 GCA_038323095.1 Chloroflexia bacterium
CATAAATAACTTTTGTATCGTTATCACGTGGAAAACCATATAAATCGTTATTGTAGCGAAAGCTATTGAGCAAGGGTCTGTAAAAATCATTAAGCTTTACCTCGGCCTTATCTTTGTTAACGTAAGGCTCAAGGTTTTCTAAAAAGCCTTGCTGGGCATAGCTGGTGATAAAGGTCAGGAACATCACATCCGGCGTTTTATCGCCTGTCCACTCGGTTTTTAGTTTGGTAAAGTAATTCCCCCAGGGTTCGTTCAAAGTTTTAACTTTGATGCCAGGATTACGTTTTTCAAATTCTTTGATAATTTTTTCGTTAATTTCGGTTTCGTCTTTATCGCCCCAGTACGACCAACTAATAGTTACCGGGTTGGCCGCCGTGCCAGAGCCAGCCGCTGCCGCGCTAACGCTTGGGCGGGGGCTACCGGGTAAAGCCGGAGTCGCGGTAGCATCGCCGCAAGCTGCCAATAGCAAGGTACCGAGTATGAGAAGAATCAAAAATGAAACCGGACGACTCAAACTAAAGCCCTTTTTTTGCCGTTTCGGGACGGAAACACTAAACACTTACATTTTCTCCTACTACTAACGAACCGACGAGGGGTGTTTGCGCTG
Organism: Chloroflexia bacterium; assembly: GCA_038323095.1. GTDB lineage: Bacteria > Chloroflexota > Chloroflexia > Chloroheliales > Chloroheliaceae > L227-5C. The sequence goes on from JBBQGP010000041.1 coordinate 608, forward strand.
GCCTGCTTTGGTGCAAGCGCATCTGTATCATAAATTCTTGTGATACTATTTATTGAAATGACGTAACCCTGAAAAAGTTCCAGAGTTACATTATATTATATGGGTAGTTTTGCCTAAAGGCGCAATATTTGCCGGATTTCGGGCCGGAAAGAGCGGGCTTACGGCGAGTTAAGCCCCTGCACCTAAAACCTGTTCTGGAGCTTTGCCAAACTTTCGCAAACGCTGGCCGTAATCCACCAAAGCCTGTCGGAATTCGTCTTTACCAAAATCCGGCCAGTACATCGGGGTGAACCAGTATTCGCTATAGGCGGCTTGCCAAATTAAGAAATTACTCAGGCGTTGTTCTCCAGCAGTGCGGATAATCAAATCCGGGTCGGGCGAATCGCTGGAATACAAATGCCGCGAAATCAACTCTTCGGTAATTTGGTCAGCTGCTACTCCTTGTTCCACAATCCGGCGCATCGCGTCTACTATTTCAAGACGGCCACCGTAATTATAGCAAATATTCAGAATCAAATTTTTGTTACCGCGAGTTTTCTCGGTGGAAGACTCGATTGCTTTACACAGGCCGGGATTAAGGCCATCCAATCGCCCCAGATGATAAATCCGTACCCCTTCGGCGTGAAGTTTAGGAGTTTCGCGCTCAATTGCTTCGCCTAAAATAGTCATCAAACCGTTTACTTCTTCTTCCGGCCTGTTCCAATTTTCAGTTGAGAAAGCATAAAGCGTCAAATGCTTCACCCCAAAACGAATGCAAGATTCTACAATTCGTCGGATATTTTCGGTTCCAGCGCGATGTCCGGCTAACCGAGGTAAACCGCGTTGTCTGGCCCAGCGTCCGTTGCCATCCATAATAATAGCGACGTGGTTTGGCACACGTTCGGGGCTAAGTTCGGTTTGTGTGGTTTCGTTTTTTGCTCGTTCAGTTTTGGCAGCTTCCCCGGCCCGTTTAAAGTTAATCATGCTCCTGGTTACACCTCTAAAATTTCTTGCTCTTTGTGCGCTCCAATAGATTCAGCCTCGTGAACATAGCGGTCAGTTAGCTGTTGAATTTTTTCCTGGGCGCGTTTGTCCTCATCCTCACTAATCAGCTTTTCTTTGAGAAGCTCTTTCAGGTCGTTGAGATTATCGCGACGAATATTGCGGAGAGATACCCGGCCTTCTTCTACTTTGGATTTAACCAATTTAACCAGTTGCTGTCGGCCCTGTTCGGTTAGCGGTGGGATATTAATCCGCACTACTTTACCATCGTTGGTCGGGTTCAAGTTCAGTTCGGATTTCTGGATGGCTTTTTCGATTGGGCCAATCGCGCCTTTATCCCAGGGCTGCACTACCAGCAAACGCGCTTCTGGGGTGGTAATACTTGCCATTTGGTTAAGGGGGGTGCTTACCCCATAGTGTTCGACCTGTATGCGTTCGATAAGGCCCGGCGCAGCCCGCCCGGTCCGAATATTCGATAATTCTCGTCGTAAGGCATCGTTAGCCTTTTTCATTTTGTCTTCTGTCTCAGACAAAACATCGTTTATCATAAACTCTCCTGTTGCTTACCTAAAGTTAGTTGTTCGGCTAACTAACTGACGTATGTACCTACTTTTTCACCGCTGACGGCCCGTACCAGATTATCGTCGGCCAGACTTAAAACTACAATGGGCATTTTGTTTTCCATACACAAGTCCAGCGCGGTACGATCCATAACCCGTAGTCCCCGGTTTAACGCATCCAGATAGCTTAATTCGTTAAACTTACGAGCTTGCGGGTTAGTACGGGGGTCAGCATCATAAATTCCGTCCACCTGATTTTTTTCCATCAGGATAACTTCTGCCCCGATTTCGATAGAGCGCAAGGCTGCCGTAGTGTCGGTGGTAAAATAAGGAAGGCCGGCCCCGGCTGCGAAAATAACTACCCGGCCCTTTTCCAGATGGCGGATAGCCCGGCGACGAATATAAGGTTCGGCTACCTGGTGCATTTCGATAGCGGTCATCACACGGGTCATAACTTCGTTACCTTCGAGGGCATCCTGCAAAGCCAGACCGTTCAAAACGGTTGCCAGCATCCCCATATAATCGGCACTGGAGCGATCCATTCCCTGTGCGCTGGCCGCAAACCCGCGAAAGATATTACCGCCACCAACCACTATCGCGACCTGTACCTCCATTGCGACGACTTGCTTGATTTTAGAAGCTAGAGCTTGGGCGACTTTTGGGTCAATCCCATACCCTGCCTCGCCCATCAAAGCTTCACCACTTAACTTTATCAAGACCCTTTTGTATTTTGGCTTGGACATTCTACTCCCTTTTTTAGGTAGGTTTTTAGATAGAGTGGTATTCGTTAAGCAAAACGAATCTATGCAAAAAATGTTTCTTATTCTGTCCGCCGAATTACATTACGGCTTAACCATACTTAATTATACCGCAAAATTTAACAAAAGATATAATAAAGCGGATGAAAGCACATTCCTTTGAAAAGTTTTTACAAAAACTCTTGCTTGAAATGGCCCATCCGCCTTTTTAAACCTAAAAGTTATTTGCCCAGTTCAAAGCGGACAAAGCGGCGAATTACGATATTCTCGCCTAATTTGCCCTTCGCCTGTGTTACCATATCGCCAATCGTACTCTTGGAATCGCGGATAAACGGCTCGTTCATCAAGACCGCCTGTTCGTACCAGGATTTGATTTTATCGCCGTATTCGCGCTTTTTCTCTTCGTGAACTTCTTCGGGAATTTCTTCTACTGTGACATATTCCGCGCCCGCCCCAACTACTTGCATGGCAATATTTTGGGCCAAGTTCACAAAATCTTCGGTACGAGCTACAAAGTCGGTTTCGCAACTGATTTCGATCATCGCACCGACCCGGTTTTGGTGAACGTAGCTAACGACCAGGCCTTGTTTGGCTTCACGGCCCGTAACTTTTTCGGCCTTCTTCAAGCCGCGCTCTTCCAGCCATTGTTTCGCCTTTTTGGGGTCGCCTTCGCTTTCCTTGAGAGCGTTCTTGCAGTCCATAATGCCTGCGCCGGTCTCCTCGCGGAGTTCCTTTACCGCCTGAGCCGAAATTTCCACCTTTATTCTCCTTTATTCAAAGTTTTGCCTCTAATGTAACAAGAACATTAAAGGCAAAATTGGATACAACACGCTAGATTTTTAATTGAAAGCGGAGCAATCTATGCCTTATTCGCGTTCGCCACCCCGGTTGTCGCCGCCACGTCCGCCTCTGTCGCGTCCACCTCGATTATCGCCACCCCGGTCACGTCCGCCGCCTCGGTTGTCGCCACGTCCGCCTCTGTCGCCTCTGTCGCTGCGTTCTTCGCGTTCGCCGCCGCGCTGTCCGCCGCGTTCTTCCTGTTCGGTCATCATTTGGTCAGCCCGCATCGCTTCGCGGCGGTTGACCCCTTCGATAAACGCTTCGGCCAGCCGCGCGGTAATAATTTTGACCGAGCGAATGGCATCGTCGTTACCCGGAATAACGTAATCTATTTCGTCCGGGTCGGAGTTGGTATCAGAAATGGCGATTACCGGGATTTCCAGCCGGATAGCCTCGGCCATTGCAATCCGCTCTTTATGCGGGTCTACCACGTAAATTGCGCTGGGCAAATCGTACATTTGCTTTATACCGCCCAATACGTCGTTAAGTTTGCCCATTTCTTCGGTCAGCTTTTTAGCTTCCTGCTTGGGCAGTTGTTCGATTTCACCGCGCGATTGGCGGGCTTCCAAATCGGCCAGGTAGCGCAAACGCTGGCGGATGGTCACAAAGTTGGTGAGCAAGCCACCGGGCCAACGCTTGTTGACATAAAACTGACCGCAGCGTTTGGCTTCTTCCGAAATAACGTCCTGCGCCTGCTTTTTTGTACCGACCATCATCAAGCGACCACCCTGAGCCGCCAATTCGGTAACAAAAGCTGCCGCCGAGTTCAGGCCGCCAACTGTTTGGGCCAGGTCAATAATGTGAATACCGTTGCGCTCCGTAAAGATATAAGGGCGCATTTTGGGATTCCAGCGTTTGGTCTGATGACCAAAGTGAACGCCCGCTTCGAGCAGAATCCGCATAACCTGAGCCTGGTTTAGACCCGGCTCAAGGGTAATCAAAGGGCGTGGGGCGGATGCAGGTACTACCGCATCATCAAGTGTAGCAACCATTTTTTCCTCTCTAAAATTTCGTTAATCTTCCGCCTCCATCATTCCAGTCGGCCATTCCTGCATTTGCAAGAACACGAACCGCCGGTCAAGAGACGTGCTTGATAAGTATCAGGCTATTCGCTCTAGTCGAACGCCAACAGGAATTATATCATGACCTGTCAGGCTCGGCAACTTTTTTTGCAATCCGGCAAACTTAACAAATCTAAAAAGATTTTGTAATTATTCAGGTGTAGGAGGGATTTCCAATCCCGATTTTACCCAAACCCGTCTTTATCGGGATTGGAAATCCCTCCTACATTGACCCTACCTGAGTAGTTCCAAGATTTTTTAGGGGGTTACGAAAAAGCCTCTCAGGTGATAAAGTATAGGTAGTATATTAGTCTGCCTCTAGCAGTATCAGCAAGGAGTAAAAATTGTGAGTACAACATTTAGTCATAGCGCATTGGCAAGTGGGCAGGTCGAGCCGGAACAGGTTCACGAAATTTTGAGCCGCTATCTTTTAATAGACGGCTATAAATTCGTCTGGAATCATCGGGATAGCCGGGGTTCGTATTTGAAGGATGCGGTAAGTGGGCAATCTTATCTGGATATGTTCAGCTTTTTTGCTTCTTCCCCGTTAGGCTATAATCATCCTGGCTTGCACAATGCGGATTTCCGGGATAAACTGGCCGAAGTTGCCCTTATAAATCCGGCTAATTCCGACGTTTACACGGTTGAAATGGCCGAATTCGTCCAGACTTTCGCCCGTGTCGCCCTGCCCGAAGCTTTTCCGCATTTATTTTTTATTGCAGGTGGTGCGCCTGCCATAGAAAATGCCCTGAAAGTAGCCTTTGACTGGAAAGTTCGCAAGAATTTAGCCAAAGGCCATGCCGAAAAAGGACATCGAATAATCCACTTTAAAGAAGCTTTTCACGGACGGTTAGGCTATAGCGTCTCGCTGACCAATACCGCCGACCCCCGCAAGTACCAATATTTCCCACGTCACACTAATTGGCCGCGTGTCGAAAACCCAAAAATCCAATTTCCTTTGAACGAAGAGAATTTGGCGGCGGTCAAAGCAGCCGAACTTCGTTCGATAGCTCAAATTGAGGCCGCCTTTAATGAATACCCCGACGATATAGCAGCGATTATTATCGAAACTATTCAGGGAGAAGGTGGAGATAATCATTTCCGGCCCGAATTTTTCCGCGAATTGCGCCGGATTGCCGACGAGCGCGAGGCTATGCTAATTTTTGATGAAATTCAGACCGGGGTCGGTATTACCGGCACTTTCTGGGCCTGGCAGGGCATCGGAGTGCAGCCCGATATTTTCGTTTTTGGCAAGAAAATGCAAGTTTGTGGTCTTGCCTGTAGTAATCGGGTAGACGAAGTTGAACATAACGTTTTTGTGGAACATAGCCGGATAAATTCGACCTGGGGCGGTAATCTGGTAGACATGGTGCGGGCGCAACGCTATCTGGAAATAATCGAAAGCGAAGGGCTAGTCGAAAATGCCCGATTGCAAGGTCAATATTTGCAGGAAAATCTGGCAATTATTCAGGCTCGTACTCAAGCGTTTGATAATTTGCGCGGACGCGGTTTGCTGATTGCTTTCGATTTGCCCAATCACCAGAGGCGTGATGAGGTCATTAAATTGGCTTACGAACAGAAATTGCTACTTTTACCCTGTGGCACTCGCTCAATTCGCTTGCGACCACATTTGGATATTAACCGGGCGACTGCCGATGAGTTTTTGACGATTTTAGAAAGGGTTTTATGCACACAGAGTTAAATCGTAAAGTAGCCATAATTGGTGCGCCTTTGGCTTTGGGACAATCGCTAACCGGGGTTAGCACTGCTCCCCAAGCGTTGAGACAGGGCGGGTTGCGCGAAGCTATTACCGAACTTGGTTGCACTGTAACTGACAATGGAGATTTGATTTGGGATGAAGCAAGCTTAACCAAAAGCAGTTCTGGCTCGGCAGCAACGGCGGTTGTTACCAGAGTTAGAAACGCTCAGGCTGTCGGGCAAGCTTGCCAGAAAATTGCCCGTGAAGTCGAAAAATCGGCCCGGCAGGGAGCTGGCGAAACTCCGGCAGGCTTTACCTTGACGCTGGGTGGCGACCATTCGATTGCACTTGGCTCGATTAGCGGAATTTTGCGGGCGCGACCTGAAACCGCCCTTGTCTGGGTCGATGCTCACGGAGATTTTAATACGCCGGGAACTTCTCCAAGCGGAAATCTACATGGGATGCCTCTGGCGGCCTTGCTGGGTTATACTGCTCCGGCCTTGCCCGGCTTTGAATGGCTGCAAGAAGGGCCAAACGCGCCTCGTTTAACCCCCGACAGGGTGGCACTGGTGGGGGTGCGAAGTTTAGATAAAGCCGAGCGTGAGCTTTTGCGCGAAGCCGGAGTTCACGTCTATACAATGGCGACAATTGACCGCTACGGGATTGGCCCGGTGATGGAACGGGCTATAAATTCGGTCAACCCGGAAGGGCAGCTCGATTTTCACGTCAGTTTTGATATTGACGCGATGGATCCGCACGAAGCACCGGGAACAGGCACAAAATCGCGGGGTGGCCTGACTTACCGCGAAGGGCATACTATTCTGGAAATGCTGGCGGCTACGGGCAAGCTCAATTCGATGGATTTGGTCGAAATTAACCCGGAACTAGACCAGGACGATATGACCATTTCACTTGGCATCGAGCTGGTTTGCTCGGCTTTGGGCAAAGCGATTTTTTAGTTGTTAGTTGCCAGTTACTAGTTTCTTCTTATAAGAGTTTTGCCAGTGTGTTTGTAGGAGGGGAGGGATTTCCAATCCCGATGTTACCTCAAGCCATCTCTATCGGGATTGGAAATCCCTCCTACAAAAATAATGCTTCCAACTTTATACTTGCGACTTCCGACTTGTCTTTTAAATTTTGGGTTAAAATGGGCTTGCAAAATCGTTTAGGCAGTGTTATAATACTAAGGCAAGGTAAGAAACCTGTTTGATAGCGGTATAAGCCTCTTAGAGTTCATTTAGCTTAAATCTTCCTCAAGATTTGACATTCCGACCCTCTTTCGAGTTTTCTGCTTTCTCTTTCAGGTGATAGTGTTTTAGAACCTCATTCGAGGCAAGAAGGCTTGCTCTTTTTTTCGGTGCGGCTGACAACTACAAACCAGTTTACCGTATGCATTTTTTAAGTGTTTTGAGGCTCTTGGAGCAAGAGCAAAGAAAGGATTTTCGTAATGGGCAGAAGATTATATGTTGGCGGCTTGTCTTATGGTACGACTGAGTCCAGCCTGGAACAACTTTTTTCGCAGGCGGGCGTAGTTGACTCGGTTCGTATCATCACTGACCGCGATACCGGGCGGGCCAAAGGCTTCGGTTTCGTAGAAATGAGCACCGACGGCGAAGCTAACAACGCTATCAACATGTTCAACGGTACTGCATTTGAAGGCCGCACAATTACTGTTAATGAAGCTCGCCCGCAGGCAGAACGCCCGCAGCGCGGTGGTGGCGGCGGTGGTTACGGTGGCGGCGGTGGCGGTTACAATGACCGTCGCGGTGGCGGCGGTGGCGGTGGTGGTTATAGCAACCGCTACTAGATCAAGCCGATATTGGATTTGAAATTATCCGATAAAAAATAAACGCAATGGGACAGCCCGCTATAAATGCAGGTTGTCCCGTTCTGATTTTAGAAATTTTAGAATTAGAACTATAATAAAACTTTAGCAAAGGAGAAAATTTTTGCCCGGTAAAAAAAGTAACAATCGTCCCGGTTCTGGCCCATCCCGTCCCCATTCTCGCCCCAATAATCCTCCTGCCCCTGGCAGTGCGCCAACTCCCCGTCAAGCCAAAAGCGATGCCATTGCAGTAGAAGGTAAAATTACCGAATCTATGCCTAATGCCATGTTTCAGGTAACGTTAGATAACGGTCATACTGTGCTGGGTCATATCAGTGGAAAAATGCGGCAGAATTTTATTCGTATCTCTCCCGGAGACCGTGTAGTGGTCGAATTATCCCCCTACGATTTGACGCGAGGGCGCATCACTTTCCGCTACCGCTAAACTAACATGATTTTTGTTTGATATTTAACATTAAAAAGATTTGAAACTATTATAGCAATACTGTTGATTCCCGGTCTGCCCAATAAAAGCTAGAATTGGCGCAGTTTGTTGAGCAGGCCGGTGTAACGGCGGTAGCGTTCGCTGGCACTACGTTTGCCTGTTTCGACTCCAGGCTCAACAACTTCGGTAGAGCTTGCCCCGTTCCGAATTGCCATCGCCAGAGCTTTTTTACTCCCCACCAATACTACTAACTTTTTAGCACGGGTCACAGCCGTATAGATTAATTTGCGTTCGAGCAGCATATAATGGCCCATCATAATCGGAATAACGCAAACTGGGTATTCGCTGCCCTGTGATTTGTGGATACTGACCGCGTAGGCCAGGGTCAATTCGTCCAATTCCCCAAAATCGTATTCTACCGTCCGGCCATCTTCCATATGAACCGTAGCGGTTTGGTCTTCCATATTAATGCCAATAATCGTCCCGGTATCGCCGTTAAAAACTTCCTTATCGTAATTATTGCGAAGTTGCAACACTTTATCACCGACGCGATAAACCCGGCCACCGTACTGCTTTTGCAATTTGCCGGGACTTTCGGGATTAAGAGCCATTTGCAATTGCTCGTTAAGCACCCCGACCCCGCAACGACCCCGGTGCATAGGAGCAAGCACCTGAATATCAGCAGGCGTAAAGTTGAATTTGGCCGGAATCCGCTTCGTGACTAAATCCACCACTAGTTCAGAGGCTTTTTCGGGGTCATCCTCGGTAAAGAAGAAGAAATCTTTGATGTCACGGCCAATCGTGGGCATTTGCCCCTGATTTATCAGATAAGCATTCGTGTTAATCGCGCTACCCGCCCCTTGCCGGAAAATGTGGTCAAGGCGTGTTACGGGGACAACCCCGCTATTGATAATATCGGCCAGTACGTTGCCCGCCCCAACCGAGGGCAATTGGTCAACATCGCCAACCAGCAGCAAATGGGTGCCGGTTTCAATTGCCTTGAACAGACTGTTGACCATTAAAGTATCCAGCATACTCGATTCATCCAGAATAACCACATCGGCGGGAATAGGGGTGTCCTGGTCGTAGACTGGCTTGCTGCCGGGTTTGAGCTGCAAAAGGCGGTGCAAGGTTTTGGCTTCCAGCCCGGTAGCCTCAGAAAGTCGCTTGGCCGCCCGCCCGGTAGGAGCAGCCAATACCACTTTTTTCTTTTTGAGGGTAAGCACCCGCACCAAAGCCCGCATTGAGGTAGTTTTGCCCGTTCCCGGCCCACCCGTCAAAACGCTGGCTGGATGGCTCAAGGCCATAACTACCCCGTCGCGCTGGCGTTCGGCCAATTCCATTTTATCGTTTTTGCTCGAAAGATAATCAAACATTGCAGTAAAGTTAATATTTTTCAAATCGCCCAATTTATCTTGCATCGGTGGGCAGTTGGCAAGCCGCAGCAAATGGCGGGTAATACCTTGCTCGGCGAAGTAGAAGGGCGGCAAATAAACCGCTTGTCCTTCAGTAGAAACTGCGTTTTCAGCCTTGTACAAATCGACGAAATTAACTTCTTTCAAAACGGGCTTTAAGGTAGACTTTTTGCCGGATTTGGTCGGATAGGAAATAAGCTCGCCTTCGTTCCAGGGGTCAAGCTCGTTAGGAGCAGGTTCGGCTTCAGCTTCAGGTTTGCTGGTTTTGGTGGGGAGCAAATCCAGTTGTACCCCTTCATCCGCCGCCAATCCGTTAATGGCTGACTCCACTTGCTCGACTGCTACCTCTAAAAGTTCCGCCGCTTTTTCGGCCAAAGACGGACGCGGCAAATAAGTATGGCCGCCGCTATCACTGGCTTCGGATAATACAAAGAGTGTCCCGGCTTTCACCCGTTCGGGGTCGTCCTTGCCAAAGCCGAGCGATTGGGCAATTTTGTCGGCGGTTTTGAAACCGATGCCCCAAACTTCACGCGCCAGCCGATAAGGTTCGTTTTTGACAATTGTTATGGCTGCATCGCCGTATTGCTTGTAGATACGAACAGCCAAACTGGTGCTAATGCCCTGCCCTTGCAAAAAAAGCATTACTTCTTTGATGGCTTTTTGCTCTTGCCAGGCTTTGGCAATTAACCCAGCTTTGTGCTGGCCCAAACGGGGAACTTCGTTAAGGCGGTGGGGTTGCTGTTCCAAAATGTCTAAAGTCTCAATGTCAAAATAAGCCACGATTTTATCGGCAGTTTTCGGGCCAATCCCTTTTATCAGACCACTACCCAAATATTTACGAATACCCTGCGTGGTAGCGGGCAGCACCGAGCGGTAATTTTCGATTTTGAATTGCCAGCCGTGCATCGAATGGTTTTGCCAAAGCCCGGTTAATTCCAAAGCTTCTCCGGCTACCACTCCGATAAGCGTTCCGACCACCGTTACCAGCTTATCCTCACCTCGCGCTTGACCGGGCGTGTTATGTTGTTGCGCGTCGGAGGGGCGGTCAGGCAAAAGCCGGGCAACGGTATAGCCCGTTTCTTCGCTTTGAAAAGTGATACGCTCGATTACCCCGTTCATAACTTTTAGACGGGGAACGGGCGTGGCAGTTTCGTCGTTATTTACTTGTTGCGGCCAGGGGCGGGGTGATGCCATAGATTTTGCTCAACCAATTATTTCTCGAAAATCCGTTCTAAAATCTCTTTTTAATTATAACATATTTTTCGGAACATGGTCTATATTTTCTAACAAATTTTTAGCCGAATATAAAAACTATCAAAAGCTAACCGAATAAGCATTAGACAGGAGCAAGCACGACCCCTATACTGCAAAAAGAACTAAAAAAAGTAATACAAAGAAGTTGGCTATATTAAAAAGGTAACAAAAAAGGTAAAAAATGTTAGGTATTAGCAAGAATACGCAGGGGCGGGTAGTCCAGAAGCAAAACGAAGCTGCCGAAAGTGTCGGCGCACACAAACCTATCCGATTGATAGATTTACTGACGGTTCTGAGCGTGGTAATTATCTGGGGCGTGGCTTTTGTAGGTATGAAGGAAATGGTACACAATGCCCCACCCTTCAAGGCCGCCGGAATCCGCTTTATGCTGGGCGCAATGCCTTTGATGGTGCTGGCCTTGCAGCCTTCGCGCTTGCGTAAGCTTGGCCCAAAAGATTTCGCTAAATTTTCACTTTTGGCCTTCTTGATGACCACTGTACTTTTTGGAATAAATTTCACCGCTTTACAATTTGTTCCGGCGGGTGTTACCTCGATTATACTTAACACTAATCCTTTTTTCGTAGCTCTTTTCGCCCAATTCCTTATTCCTGGCGACAAAATAACCAAACAAAAAATGCTGGGTCTAACGCTCGGCTTTAGCGGTGTGCTGGCTCTGGTGCTGGGCGGCAAAGGTTTGGGCGAAGTTGCTCCATACTGGCCGGTTTTGCTGTTGGTGTCGGCTTCGGTCTGGGGTTTGGGTTCGGTGCTGGTCAAGAAATTCCAGATTAGTGACATGATTAGCCTGACGGCCTGGCAATCCTTTCTGGGGTCAATTCCGCTTTTGATTTTGGGTTACACCACCGAAAGCCAGTCGGTAAATTGGAACTGGTCGTTTATTGGCTGGACTTTTTACGTGGCGTTTCTGGGTTCAAGCTTTGCGTGGTGGGCCTGGTACAAAGTTTTGCAACGCTACAACGCCAGCCGCATCACCGTCTTTTTATTCCTCGTCCCTGTTTTCGGCGTACTTAGCGGCGTAATCCTACTGCACGAAGCACTTGGTATTAACACCCTGCTTGGCGGGCTGCTAGTCGCAACCGGCATCGTGGTCGTCAATTCCCGTCAAAGTATTTTTACCACTCTGACCAAGTTGGTTAAAAAATAGCCAGATAGTGTATAATAACGGGCAGAACGAACAGGGATTCTAGCGAGAACAAGCACCACAGGAGAGGCAAGGCAAGGGTATGCCCGGATTACATGGGAATGGCAACGGTTTTGGGGAGAATGGGAGCGGGAACGGCAATCATTTGCCGCCACGTCCGGCCGGTTCGGGTCGGCATCCTAATCTTTACGGCTTACGCACTCGCAAGCGGGCTGCCCCCTGGCTTTTGCGTTCGCATTTGCAGCAGCCCAAGAAAAACCGACTGGCGATTGCCCTTATTCCGCTTTACTTGATTACGATTGCCGGAATTATCACTATTTTGGTTAGCGGCGGGCTGCTTGCTGCCCCTTTCGGGGTAGGGGTTGGCGCATACCAGTATTATTACAACCGGGTGCAGCTTGGCAAGGAATATGAACTAACTTTTGAAACTACCCGAATTTATGACCGTAACGGGGTTTTGCTGTTTGAAAAGCAGCCCGATGCCGGGACGCGAGAATACGAAAAGCTGTCGGATGTGCCAAAATCCCTGATTGATGCCACCCTCTCCGCCGAAGACCCCACTTTTTTTGAAAATCAGGGCTATGACCCTAACGCCGTTATGCGGGCGATTTATATTAATACGAGTGGGCGGGGTAGTTCGGGGGCGAGTACCATTAGCCAGCAAGTTGCCCGCTTGCTTTATCTGCCGCCGGAAGCTCGCTACGAAATTAGCATTGACCGCAAAATTAACGAAGTGTTCATGGCTATCAAGCTGAACGAGAAATTCACCAAGCAAGAAATTCTGGAAAAATACCTGAACACGATTTATTATGGTAATCTGGCTTATGGAATTCAGGCAGCCGCTAAAGGTTATTTTGGCAAGGATGCTAAAGATTTGAATTTGGCAGAAGCGGCGATGCTGGCCGGATTGCCGCAAGCTCCCAGCGCATATGACCCAACCGTCGACGATGAGCATTACCAGTTAGCCAAACGCCGTCAAAAGCGCGTGCTGGATTTGATGGTGCAAAACAATAAAATTAGCACGGTTGAAGCTGATGTAGCTTATTCTTATGATATTCAGGCCAATTTGAACGACCAGCGCAAGCGTGATACCAAGATGCTTGCGCCGCATTTCGTCTATTACGTCTTGTCCTTGCTTAATGGAACACTAAATAATCGCCAGTTGTCCGATGCCGGAATAGATATTACGCCGGACGAATGGAACCGGGGCGGTTACGATATTTACACGACTATCGACCTGAACATGAATAACAAGGCTCAGGAAATCGTTAGCAAAAGCGTCGAGGATTTGAAGAAGCGTAAAGCCACTAACGCCGCAATGGTGGTTCTTCGGCCCAATACCGGGGAAATTCTTTCGATGATAGGCAGTGTAGATTTTAATAATAAGGCGATTGGCGGCCAATTTAATAGTGCGATTGCTCAACGTCAGCCCGGTTCAGCCCTTAAACCCATAACCTATGCTACTACAATGGAAAAGGGCTGGAACGCCGCTACTATTCTGGCCGATGTAACCACCAAATTTGCCAGCGGCGGGGCGCAACCTTATGTACCCCAGAACTTTGACGGTAGCCAGCATGGGCCGGTAGCTATTCGCAATGCGCTTGGCTCGTCCCTGAATATTCCGGCGGTAAAGGCTTTGCAGTTTGCCGGAGTGCAAACCATGATGGATAAAGCCAAAGAAATGGGGATTAACTTCCAGTATCCCGCCGAACGTTACGGCTTGACCCTGACGCTGGGTGGCGGGGAAGTACGCTTGCTGGATTTGACCAACGCTTATGCCGTTTTCGATAATTTGGGTCGTAAGGTTGATGCGGTGGCTTTTTCCAGAATAGAGCGACGTGGCAAAGTTATTTTTCAGTTCGACCAGTCTAAACTTAGCCCAAAGCAAGTGCTTTCGCCTGAAACTTCTTATATTATCACCGACATTTTAAGTGACAATAAAGCCCGCCTGATGGCCTTTAGCCAGAACAATCCGCTTGTGCTGGATAGGCCCGCCGCCGCCAAAACAGGTACTTCTAACGATTTCAAGGATAGCTGGACAGTTGGTTATACTCCCGATTTGGTAGCGGGAGTTTGGGTTGGCAATAACGATAATACCGTCATGGACGGGGTAGCCGGGTCGGTGGGTGGTGGCCTTATCTGGAATAGCTTTATGACCACTATTTTCAAAGACCCGGTGCTGGTTAAAACTATTCAGAACGGCGACCAGCCCCTTCGCCTGAATTTTGAACGTCCGTCAACCGTGGTTGAAGCCCAGATTTGTGCCGATAGCGGGATGTTGCCGACCAAAGATTGCCCGCAAATCCGCACCGAGCTTTTTGCCAAAGATAAAGTACCGACCCAGCGCGATACCTGGCATCAACGCTTTAGAGTACCAAAAGACGGCGAACCCTGCATTGCTGGAGATGATTATCCGTCCGACACAGTAGAAAGTCGTTTGTATTATATTTACCCGGCGGAGCTTGGCGGGTTTGCCGCTAAATTTAATAGAGGAGCGATTCCCAATCAGCCTTGTCAGCCTTACGTTGCGCCCACTCCTACTGCCGCCCCAACGATTGATCCGGCGACGGCCTGGCCGAACGTAACGATAATTGCGCCGCCTTCTGAGCAACCAGCACCGCGGCAACCGTCTGACCCTAACGCTGCCCCACCGCCAACTCCTACTCCGGCAGCCGTAGTCCAGCCTGTCGCAACTCGCGCCCTGCCTATTACGCCGGGAGTTGGGCGCGTTCCCAATACTCCTACGCCCAAGCCCTAAGAGTGCTGAGGACTGAGTAAGGAATGCGGAAACAGGAAGTAGAAAGTAAGGAGCAGGAGGTTTTGGAGGGTTATGGTAGAGGCGAGCTATGATACAATTGCTGATTGGTACGACAACTTTGTGCGTACCAGTCCGGCCTTTACGGAATTAACCTTCCCAGCTTTGCTAGATTTGGCTGGTGAGGTTCGCGGTCAGAAAATTTGCGATTTGGCCTGTGGGCAAGGGTTGGTAGCGCGGGAACTAGCCCAGCGTGGCGCAAGTGTAACAGGGCTGGATTTATCGGCAAAGCTTTTGGAAATTGCCCAATGTGAGGAAGCTGCCGCCCCGCTCGGCCTAAGTTATTTGCAAGATGATGTGCAGACTGCCAGCACTCAGAGGGCGGCCAGCTTTGACGGCGTAACCTGCAATATGGCCTTGATGGATATTCCCGATTTAAGGGCGGTATTTGGCACAGTCCGACGTATCTTGCAACCGGGTGGCTGGTTCGTCTTTTGCATTACCCATCCCTGCTTCACATCCCCCAACTCTGGCTGGCTGCCCGAAGCGCAAGCCTGGGGCGTAGTAAATTATTTTCAGGAAGGTTTCTGGCGTTCAAATTACCCGCATGGGGTGCGTGGTAAGATGGGCGCACAGCATCGCACGCTTGGTACTTACTTAAATACCTTGACCGAGTTTGGGCTAACTTTTGAAAAAATGCTAGAACCGCGTCCCAGTGAAAATTTAATTGCCCGTTTCCCCGAATTGAAAGAAGTTCCTTCTACTTTGCTAATCCGCTCTCACAAAAGCTAACTTCCCTGCCAATTCGTTGGCAAATTGGCAGGGATAGTTTGAATTCAACTTCCAATTTTCCCTCAGAGCCTATCCCGCCAGGTCGTGGTTTTTATCTATTGGCGGAGCAATATCCTACAAGAATACGGCTCTATTGGGATAAGTTCTTAGTCCTCAGCACTATAGCTAAAGCGACTGGGTGCTGAGTTCTGGCCCATCCCGTAAAACTTTAGTAAAACGGGCGTATTCGTGAACCGCCTGCATCCCGGCTTTTTCGTAAAGTTTGGTCGCCCCGGTCAAGCTATCCGAATCTACTGACAGCTCTACCCGTTTTTTGCCCAGACGATAGAAATCCAGGAAAGCTTGCTGCAAAACGGCTTTACCCAGACCCTTGCCGCGCCAGGCCCGCCGTGTGCCAAGCGTATTTATCCAGCCACCTTCCGACGTAAACTTGCCCAGCGAAAAGGCCGCAACTGTATTATTAGAATCTAATGCTAATACCCATAAGGCCGGGTCGAAGCTCGGAACGTTTATTCTGGTTTCTTTCCATTCTTCAAACGGGCGCGGCAAATGCCCCCAGTGGTCGCTAAACGCTTCTTCTACTGCTTCATAAACCGCGAAAGCATCAGTTTCAGGCTGCATATTCCGAAAAGTAATTCCTTCGGGCCACTGCGGTTCGGCGGGTTCAGCTTCCAAATCAATTCTCATTCGCCAAAAAGTGCGGGCTAGGTTATAGCCTTCGCGCTCTAGCAAATTTCTGGCTGCTTTATTCCGACCGTTGATGAAATTATTAATTGTAACGCGACCTTCGGGGGGAGCTTTATGCAAACACTCGCGGGCGCGAGTTTCAGCCAACCGAACGAGCATTGGGCCAATCCCCTGTCCATAAAAATCAGGCCGGACAAAGCCCATACAGTAGGAAGCCAGTTCTCCTGCGTGGCTGAGACTGGCGTAACCTATCAACAAGTTTTGTGTATTATAAACCGCCCAGGCATCTTTTTCCAAATCGAAACCGGGTGTAACCCATTCTTCCTGTACATCACCTTCGGTAAAGTCCGTTTCGCCAAACTCATCCAGGTCAACAAGCTGAACTAGCTCTATAATTGCTTTCAACTCAGCCTGTGCAACATTTCGTATCTCGAAATTGGTTGCTACTGTATTACTCATTGGTTTTCTTCTTTCTAATAATCTAATAATCTAATAATCTAATAATCGCTTTTGCTGTGCCAAGTATGTTTGATTAGCTGATTATAGTATAATCATATCAGGATTGTTTGTCAAGTCCCGCTTTGGCAAGGATTGATAGATTTGAATTGCTTAAAAACACATTTCATGTTAAGGTTTATCCAACTTTGTTGGTTAAATATGTGAGCGCATGAGGTTAAACAAGATATGAAAAGCAACGAAAAAGAGACATTTACGATTGGAATAGAGGAAGAATTTCAGATAATAGACCCGGTAACACGGGAGCTAAGTCCCCGTAACGCCGAAATTATCGAACATGCTACCCCGATGTTAGGCGATTTTATCAAGCCGGAAATGCTGATGAGTTGTGTAGAAACAGTCACGCCGGTTTGCCGCGATATTACTGAGGCCCGCGAACATTTGCGGCGCAATCGCTCGACCATTTCCGAAGTTGCCTACAAAATGGGCGTAGCGATTGGAGCGGCAGGAACCCATCCTTTCGCCAATTGGCAGCAACAACCAATTACCGACCATATTCGCTATCACGTTTTGGAAGAAGAATTGCAGGATGTTATCCGGGAAATTTTGATTTTCGGGATGCACGTTCACGTCGGTATTAAAAACAAGGATACTGCGGTAGCGATTATGAACGAATTGCGCTATTTTCTGCCACATATTTTAGCTCTTTCGACTAGTTCGCCTTTTTGGATGGGTCGCAATACCGGGCTAAAGTCTTTTCGCTCAGTAGTTTTCCAGCGATTCCCCCGCACTGGTATTCCTGATGAGTTTGAAAGCTATGCCGCTTTTGAAAAATATATTGATACGCTTATCCAGACCCATTGTATTGACGACGGCAAGAAAATTTGGTGGGATGTGCGCCCGCACCCGATTTATGATACTATCGAAATTCGGGTTTGTGATATGCCGACCCGCCTTGAGGAAACTTTATCGCTGGCCGCTTTGATTCAGGCGATTGTGGTAAAATTATATACTCTCAAGGAAAAAAACATCGGCTGGCGACGCTATAACCGGGGCTTGCTGATGGAAAACAAATGGCGGGCTATTCGTTACGGAATTGAGGGTAACATGCTCGATTTGGGCAAATCTACGGAAGTGGCGGCACGAGATTTGATGCTTGAACTATTAGACTTTGTAGATGATGTCGTGGATGAGCTGGGAAGTCGTAAAGAAGTAGAATACGTTCATACTCTTTTGAGTGGCGGTACAAGTGCAGACCGCCAGTTGACAACCTACCGTGAAACAAACGACTTTAACAAAGTGGTAGACCGTTTGTTACAGGAAAGCATGGAAGGTATTTAGCGGAGGACTGAGGGCTAAGGCAAGAAACAAGTCGAAATTCGGAATTAGAAATTCGGAATTATTCCTTAATAATTCTTCTTCGGTTTTTAAAAGCTTTAGTCCTCAGCACTTAAAGGAAGTAGTTTAGTGGTAAAAGAAGCACCGACCCGAATATTAAGCGACGGTTTGAAGGAAATCCCCTGGAATACTGATTATTTGCCTGGAGCGCGGAACGCCATCTACACTTGCCTGAAGGTGCAGGAAGGCGAGACCATGACGGTTGTCACCGATGAAGAAACAATGGAAATCGGAGCGGCACTCTTTTCAGTAGCGCGAATGGCTGGCGCAGTAGTAACGCCCTATGTTATTGAAGATTATTCCGAACGCCCTATGAAAAATATGCCTTACCCCATTTTAGAAGCAATCGCCAAAAGCGATGTTGCCATTTACGCGGTGCAATCCCAGATGGGCGAACTACCCGCCCGCAAACAGTTTGTAAATGTTATCGAGCAGCACGAAGTCCGCTATGCTCATATGGTGCAAATCTCGCACGAAATTATGCTTCAAGGGATGCGGGCCGATTACAACGTCGTAAATGCTATCGGCCAGCGTATTCGGGATATGGCAATGAATTGCCATAGTATTCATACCAAAACCGATGCCGGAACGGATATTGAGGCTACTTTTATCCCTGAGTTACAGTGGATTGCTACCTGCGGGATGATTACCAAAAAAATCTGGTCGAATTTGCCCGCCGGAGAAGTTTTCACCGCTCCCCATAACGTCAACGGGATTTATGTGGTTGATGGCACAATTGGCGATTACTTTAATCAAAAATACGGCAATTTGTCTGAGTATCCGCTTTATCTGGAAATCGAGAATAACCGGTTGCGTTCGGTCAAATGCGATAACCGCTTTTTGGAATTGGAATTCTGGCGGTACGTCCATACCAGTGATAACAGCAATCGGGTCGGTGAATTCGCGATTGGGGCAAATATTGGCGTAAACCGTATGATTTACAATTTACTACAGGACGAGAAACTGCCCGGTATGCACATTGCTTTTGGCGACCCCTACGGCAGCCAGACCGGGGCAGATTGGAGCGCACCAACCCACGTTGATGCTATCGCCAAAGATTGTGATATTTGGGTGGACGGTAAACAAATTATGAACCATGGTCAATTTTTGTTTCTGGATAAGTAGCCACGCGAATAATTCAGGAACGTTTTAGCATTTAAAAAAATGGATGGTGTAAAAGAACGAATTGGGCTTTATATAGCAGAAGATGGCTCTAATAGTGACAAAGATGTACGCGAAATTTTGCACGCTATTGGAGACGATTATGTTAAAAACCTGGTCTGGGGTATTAGTTGGCTTGATTGGTTAGGTGAACCTAATAAAAACCTGCCTGACCAAGTAGCTAATGCACGTCATGGCCGAATTCTGGTTAGAGGTGTCTGCTTGCTAGAGCAAATAGAAAAAGTTTATCAGGTATTGGAAGGTCACTTTCGAGGCTTTTCTAGCGAGAAAACTGCTTTGGCGTGGCTGGAACAAGACTCAGATGATTTTGTACCTGAAATTGAATTAAAAGTAGACCGGGGTTATCTGCTTTATTTACCTTTTCAAACCCTGGCCGATAATATTGCTAAAGTCTTTGCTGAAGTTCATACTCTTAACTCGACCAGTCAGTCGGTTTAATATAATAAGGCACTATGAAAGGAGCTTATGGGTTTTTATGAAATAGAGGGCGGGAAACCGCTTCAGGGACATATTCGGGTTAGCGGGGCGAAAAACGCTGCCACCAAGCAAATTGTTGCCAGTATTTTGACTGATGAGGAATGTGTTTTACGGAATGTACCGCGCATCGGCGATACCAAAGTAACGCTGGATATTTGCAATAGCATCGGGCTAAAATTTAGCTGGGATAGCCAGAACGATACTACTTTAACGCTTCACACCCCCACCGTCGCTACCCCCGAAGTACCCGTCGCCTTTAGTGGGCTGAACCGTATTCCGATTTTGTTGCTTGGCCCTTTGCTGCATCGCTATGGCAAAGCGGTAATTCCAATGCTGGGCGGCTGCAATATTGGGGAACGCCCGGTAGATTTTCATATTCAAGCTCTGGAAATGCTGGGAGCGCAAATCGTATTTGAAGATGACCGCTATTATGCGAAGGCCGACCAGCTACACGGCGCGATTATCCAGCTTCCCTATCCCAGCGTAGGCGCAACCGAAAATATTTTGCTTTCGGCGGTGCTGGCAAAAGGTACGACCTTTATCAAGAACGCCGCGATTGAGCCGGAGATTCTGGACTTGGTTATGATGCTGCAAAAAATGGGCGCGATTATTTTTGTAGATACTGACCGCACGATTGTAGTAGAAGGCGTAAGCAAGCTGCACGCTGCCCGCCATACCGTTATAAATGACCGTATCGAAGCCGCTTCGTTCGCGATAGCCGCTGTGATTACTGGCGGTGATGTAACAATCGAAGGGGCGGAACAGGCCCATATGCTAACCTTCCTGAACAAGTTGCGACAGGTTGGCGGCGGCTTTGAAATTCTTGACCAGGGTATTCGCTTTTTTCATCCCGGCACGCCCCTCAAGCCGATTGCCCTAGAAACCGACGTACATCCCGGCTTCATGACGGACTGGCAGCAACCTTTTGTAATGTTGATGACCCAAATTGACGGGCTTTCGGTCTTGCACGAAACGGTTTACGAGAGCCGCTTTGGTTATACCGAAGATTTGAAGCGCATGGGCGCAGAAATCCAGCTTTACAAACAATGTTTGGGCGAAAAAGCCTGCCGTTTCAAAAACCGGGATTACGAACATAGCTGCGTGGTCAAGGGTGCAACTCCGCTACGGGCCGCCGATATTACCATTCCCGACTTGCGGGCTGGTTTTAGCTACCTTATCGCGGCGGCAGTAGCTGACGGCGTTTCCAATGTGCGCGGTATCCAATACGTCGAGCGCGGCTACTCGAACATTCTCCAAAAATTTCAGGAACTTAACGCCAACATGCGCTTTGTAAACGAATAATTGTTTTAAGTTATAAGTTTTAAGTTAAAATACCTGAAACTTAATCTAATAAAAGGTATTTTAACTTAAAACTTATAACTTCTACAACCGTGCAAGGGCGGCTTCGCGTCTGCCCGCTAGAAACATCGCCAGCACTTCGGCTTTGCCCCTGATAATTTCGCTACCCTCGCCAAGTTGCCAATCTATATCAGTCGCTATCAGCTTTTGATTGTGCTTTGCCAGATTTTTGATAGCGCGTTCACTTATCGTATCTAGCACCATCTTTAGTCGTTCGGGGTCTTGCTGGCGTTCCCGGCCTAACGACCAGCGAATGTCTTGCTGATGTACCCACATATCATAAAGGGCAAGTTTGGGGAAACGGCGGGTTAGAAAGCCTGGTTTTAGCAGGGTATCTTCAAGCTGCTCGACAAGTTGTTTGGTGGATAGTTCGGTGCGGCGGTCTACCTGTTTTTGATTGGCATTATTAGGCGTAGCGGTAAAATAAATCCATAGTTCGCGCTCTACCCCGACCAGATGGGCCACCACATCCCGTACCCGCCAACCTTCGCACATACTTTGTACGCTCCATTCGACTTGCCCCAAATTTTTGCAAAGCTCGATTAGCTCTTTTCGTTCCGCTTCCCACTGGCTTTTTGCTTCGTTTTTCGTTTCCTGAGTTGTTGCCATAATTTCCCATCTATTTTTAATTTTGATTTCACACAAGATGCAAGGAATTTTAAGTTTCCGAATTTCCCCTTACAAACTCATCACTCGCGTATTGGTCAGATAGGGGCTGTCGAATTCGGTTAAGTCTCCAGCCTGCTTGCCAGGAACAGGAAAAAGCCGGGCCGAAAGTGGCTTGGCATAGCGGGCCGAAAGCGCAGCCACATCGAAAAGCAACCGGGCAATTTGCTGTGCGCTAACGTCGCCCGGTAGCGGCACAACATCCAGCCCTGTCCCGCAGACTGACGAGTACATCAGCAACTTTTGGACATCTACTTTACCCGCCGCCGCCCTTTGTCCCAGCAAAGCGTCTTCCAGAATTGGCAACATCAGGCCATTATAGCCGATTGTTTTGAGCTGGGCGGAAACGCCTTTTAGCCCATCGGTAATCGCGGCGGCTACCGCCAGCGTTCCGGCTTCGCCGAACTGCCCTAACCCGGCGGCTTCTATTCCTGCTACTACTGAGTCAGTTCCAAGTGGCGCAAGGGAAACGTCAATCCCGGCATATTCAAGATTGGTTTCGAGACAAAAGTTTTGAGCGATTTGTTGCATTGGTAATAATCCGGCGACAATTGCATTGGTCAAAGCGGTGCTAATCTGTTCCAACCCGTAATTTTCTATCTGTCCATTCGTACTACCAATCGCTTGCAAGGCAATATCGGGCATCTGCATACCGAGCGCGAGGGTTGGATTTTGCTTTTCGTCGTGGTAGGCCGCCGGGAAAAAGGGAATACCAGGCGGACAGGAAGCCGCCGCACAATAACGGAAGTTGCACAAACCGTCGGCAGTAGCCGTCGCTAACCCGGTGATAATCGTGGCGGCTTCGCGTACCCCGTTTGCCCAAATTCGCTTATCTCCGGCAATCGCAGTCGAAAGATTAAAAGCGGGATAATTTGCCATTAATTCGATTATTTCGCGGGTTTCAAGCTGTCCGGCTTTGTACGAGCCAAGTGATAAGAATTCGAGGTTGTTTTCCCGGCAAAATTTATCGAGTTCCGGCAAAAGTTGGCTACGTTGCCCTTTTTCAAGCTTGTGTAAAAATGGCGCAAGCGCGATACGCAAGGTTTGTACCTCAAATTTGGCTGCTTCGTACTGACTTCGAGCTTGCTGCAAATTTTCCCAGGTTTGGGCCAGCTTAACTTTCCAATCCACTAAATCCAAACTTAGCCCGGCAGTAATCGTTCTAATTTTCATGTTTTCCTTTTCTCCCAAAGTGAAAAATCTGGCCGACTTATAATACACTACTCCGCCGCGCCTGTCTTATCTACTTGAACTATTATTACCTCAGCTCAAGTCAACAACTAACCATCAAGACTAAAAAATCTCAGGAAAATGTGGGTTAGGGTAGACTGCTGTTGGAATTACACACAAGGGAGTGGCGATAGGGAATTTAGCCGAGCGTATTGCTTGTATTATTGCAGTATAGGTGACTCATTAATCGTAAGTTTTGGTATTTTTTCAAATTAAAATCCTGTTAATTCAATGCTAATTAGCCAATTTTTTGCTAATTATTACGTTTTGCATGTCACATTTGCTTGACAAACAAATTTAGCTGTGGTATCAATATACTAGCTTTTTTTATAGGACTCCAATGAATTTTTACTGAACCAAACAAAAAAGTTTCTTAAACCACTTCGTAAGTGCTTTAAAGACTTAATACTTCGTGCCAGTTGTACTAATGTTTTTTGTAATGTTTTAGTAGTAAAATGGATTAAGGCCAAGAGCGATTTTTTCATCTGCTTTAGAAGAACACAGTAGTTCGAGTGTGTCAAATTTAGGCTGGAGTCAGCTGGCGAACCAGCACGCTAATTTTAACGTGTGTGGCTCAGATTTAAGTGTTGGGCCAGGTTGATGATAGCATTTTTCTGAGGTTTAAGCTCAATGAATTTAAGAAAGAAGTTAGTCAGGGAGGCAAAGCTGGCTCGTATTTCAGTATTTGTAGCCATTCTGACTTTGAGTAGCTTGTTTAGTAGTCTGGGTTTTGATTTTGTTACGGGTAGCGACGTTGCACAGGCTGTAGTGGGCGGACAAACCCCGCTTGCTAACCCTCGCTTAACTTATAACCAGAAAACCAAAAATTTTTATGCTACAGGTGAGAACAAGTCAACCGGGGCTATTTACTTACAGAACCAAGACAACCCTGGACAGTGTGCCAATGACGGCCCGCAGTACAAGATTGCTACTCCCGGCGGCGGCGATGGTGCGCGCGCTACTTTTGATACCAATGGTAACGCCTACATGATTTGGCGCGAAGGAGCTAACCCTTACGGTACAGGTGCGTCTAACCAAATCCACTTCACCCGTATTAGCTCTGATTGCAGTAGCTCCAGTGGTAACGTAAACTTGCAGCAGCTTCTTTCCAGAAAATTTGGAATTAACAACGACGGTGGTAGCCCCAATATTACCTATTCCTGCGGTGACAAGCGAATTTACATCAGTATGCAGGTTAGTGGGCCTAACGGTGGCAATCTTTACGTGGCTTCTGCCCCGGTTAATGGTGATGGTAGCTGGTCTGATGCAAGTAACTGGGATTATATGTCGCCTAATCTTGTAGCCGGTGCAAACAGCACCGAAATGGGTACTATGGTTTTAGCCGGGCCTAACGCCGATATTCACGCTTTTGGGCTTCGCACCGAAACCGGCGGCAACTTTATCAAAGCAGTTGATTTAATCGGCGGTGTTGGGCAGCCCTGGCGCACTTACGGTGGTGCTGGACTAGCAATCAGTAGCGTGATTGGCGATGGCTATCCCCGTGCTTTTGAAATTAGCTCGGCTATCGCGCCCGATGGCACCGCCTACGCGGGCTGGATTGAATTCTACGGCAGCAAGAAGGGCGTAGGGGTCTCTCGCTGGGAGCCTGGCACTCGAACCTGGTCGAAGTTGGGTAACGGTTTGTTGAATGCCGAAAATGCTCCTTATACTGGTACTTTGCGCGGTATCGGTTTGGCGGCCTCGTCCGACAATGCTACTCTATACATTGCGATTAACGGCGATAGCGACGCTGGTACTAACGTAGGCTTTTTCACCAATCGTGGAGCAAGCTTTGCTGGCTACCAACGCATTAGTGGCTACTCCGCCGGAGCAAGCGTACTGGGAACATTCCAGCAAAACAACCGAGTTTGTGTTTTCGTCCTGACGGGAGACCGCCAGAATTTCTATAATTGTTTGAATGGCGGCGGTTCTTACGAATGCACCCCTTACTTTACTTCGGTGGATGCGGTAGTAGATACTACCGGCTATTATAGCCCGACCCCTTCTGACCCGAACACGCGCGATGCAAACGGACTGCAACCATTGGTTTATTATCCTTTGCCAAAGGCTATCCGCTTGCTGGATACTCGCCCGATTAAAGACCCGAATACTGACGGTTACTATAATCCAACCACCCCGCGCGAGTTGGGTAGCCTGGGCCAATTTCAATCTGACCAGACTCGTACCTTTAGAGCGCGGCGGATTGATTACAACGGAATTTCTATTCCGCGTGAGGCTCAAGCGGTACTTGGCACAGCGACGGCGGCTAATCCCCCCGGTAGCGGTTTTGGCTACTTATCGGTTTATCCTGGCCCGTCCACTGCCCCCCGTCCAAAAGCGACCTCTACCCTTTTGTATAAAGGCGGCCAGTATATTTCTAACAGTGCCACTATGTCTATTGGTTCGGATGATACTATCAATTTGTATACTTTCATCGCTACCGATGTTGTAGTTGACATTAACGGTTATTTTGCCCCTCCTGGCTCACCCGACCCAAATAACCTGGATGCTCAAAATCAGCCTCGTACTGATACGGGCTTGTTATATTATCCTTTGAGCAAGCCGACTCGTTTGTTGGATACCCGCCCGACTAAAAACCTGGCTACTGATGGTAAGTACAACAATACGGGTGCGATTCAGCCCTTTAGTGGTCAAGCTTACGTGATGACGGGCTTTAGTTACAATGGTATTAGTATTCCGTCGTCGGCTCTGGCGATTGTATTTAACAATACGGTAGCCGACCCTGGAGGAGCTGGCTATCTAACGGTGTATAGCGGCAACGACCCTGGCGGTAATAGTCGGCCTACGGCTGCCAGCGTGGTTTATAGTGGCGTACCGTTTCAATCCGGCCAAACCACGGTGGGAGTTGGAACAGGCGGTAATGTAACTTTCTTCTCGTCGTCCAAAACTGATATGGTAGCGGATGCGATTGGATATTATGCGCCTGTCAGTGCTGGATTAGCAGGTGGCTTGTATTACTTTGCCCTTACCAATCCTATTCGCTTGCTGGATACTCGTCAGGTTGCCAATCCTGCTACCGATGCTTATTATAATCTCAGCAAGGGTACTGCCAGCGAGTTAAAAGGCGGAAAAGGGGTTGGAGTAGTGCAGCAATACCAGTTCGGTAACATTACCTATGGTTCACCGGCTGTAACCATCCCAAATACTGCTCGTGCGCTTGAAACCAACGTTCAGGTAGTAGTTCCCCCGAACACTAACGGCTTTGGCTTCTTGACGGTTTATCCGAGTGATGGTACTGCTCCTTCGGGTGCAGCTATTGCGCCGCCTCTGGCCTATAACAACCTGATTTACGGGCTTGGTAATACAGCAACCAGTCCGGCTGGTTTGTACATCAACAATGCCGTAACTATGACGCTTGGCCCGACTGACCAAAAAGTAAACATTTATGGCTTTACTACTGGTCAATAAATAAATTCTCAAGGCTTTGCTAAAGCCTGGATTAAAAGGACGCTGGTTCAGCATTAGAGCCAGCGTCCTTTTTAAGGTTTTGGAGAAATAAATGGGTAAATAAAAAGGGCGGGTTGCCCCGCCCCAAACTTAATCTGGCTTAGTCCTGGACTACTACAAAGATAGGGTTGGAGTAGAACCAGAGCGACTGCCAGGGTGAAAGAGCCGGGCCGGTTGTACCACGCATATCGGCATCCATCCGGGGAGTCGCGCCGTAATCGTCGGTGTTCGTGCCACGCAAACGGGTGTAAAAGCTTTGCTGCACGTTGCGGAAGATGTATTCCGCCTCGATAACTGTACCACCCGCCGATTTAGCACTGCGCCAATCGCCTTTGGTATAGGTGCTAACTACTTTGGTGGTCGGGTTGGTCAGCAAATCGGCGTTACCCGGCTGATAGCCCGCCAGTGTCATCTGCCCGGCGATAAGGTCGAAGTGGTCAAGGGTCGGTCTGTCTCCAGCAGAATTAGCCGAATTAGGGACGCGCATCCGAACTTGAATTCGGACATCGCTACCCGGCTTCACCACGAAAGTACCGCCAGTTAGTACCCCAACTCCGCCGAAATCACGTTCGCCTGCGCTTCGTGCCGAAGCATACATTCGCAAACGGTCAATCAAATCGCCCAGTACCACAAACATATTACCATTTCGCATACCCGACATTACTCCGGCATAGCTGCGGTCATTGGTAACAACGTAGGTACGGCTGTATTCGCCGGGAGCGAAGTCGCCGTAAACCGGGCGGGCAAAATAGTTGTCAATTTCACTAACGTAGCCAGATTTGGCATGGGTACTAGCATCGACATCCTGGAAATCCCAGATGTATTTATGCGAATCGCTATTGGCGGTAATCCACCAGCGCAAACCATCACCGAGCATCGAATCCCAGACTCCGCCTAACTTGGCGGTTAGCCAGTCAAACCCGCCATAGGTAAAATAGCTTTCCGTCGGGTAAAGTTCATGCGAACCCGCTTCGGGCTTGCGACCATAGGCTCCGCGATAGGCCACATATTTACCGTCAGCGTCGGTCAGCATCCCTTCGGCCTGGTGGCCGGGTGCGCCTTCAAAACCCATTACCACGTCCGGGGCAGTCAATTTCCAGTTTCGCATCTCATGGGGGCTGTCCAAGCCGCGCCGGGCTGGGTGATTGGCAAAGAAAAGCGGTTTAGGGTCAACCTGGTTTAGATAAAACAAAGCGTTCAGCATGGCTTGCTCGGTGTTTTTGGCGAGTGCTCCATCATAATTAGCTTCAAAATCTTTCAAGAATTTGAGTTCGTTCGCACCGGGCATAGCGATAACCGTGCCGTGTTCCGCGCCGGGAATATTAAGTTCAAGGCCGGAGAAAACCAGCAAATTTTTGAAAACGGAGCGGGCTTTGAGAATATCGGGTACGGTCTGGTCAACCGACATTTTGTTGTGGTCTTTACCACCGTGGTCGGTGATAACCATCCAGTCAAGAGAATTGGCGTTGGCTTCGGCCACCTGTCGCTGTAGGGGGTACTTGGCATCGGGGCTATAGCGGGTGTGAATATGATGGTCGCCCGAAAGATAGGCGAAATCATCGTCTTCTGCCGAAACAAAAGCGGCGGCTTGGGGAGCGTTAATTGGTTGTCGCTGGCTGCTGGCAAAAACATTGGTAGTCGCGATGCCACTACCCGCTAAGGCCAAACCTGCGGCAGTCATACGCTTAAGCAAAGTCCGGCGGCTGACGGTACGGGCGCGTTCTTCCTCCAAAAAGCGGTCATAATCCTCGCCGTGACCGCAAGCAGCGTGGTCATGTTCGTGAGAATGGTCGTTTTCGTTTTCGTGAGAATGGTCATGGTCATGCTCGTGGTCATGGTCATGCTGGTGAGCCATTATTTTCTATTCTCCTCTCATTTCCTTATTTATTTTTTCGAGCCAGAATCGAATTGGTACTGCATTTGCATCTTAAATTAGTATTATAAAGAAGTGTTTAAGAGCGCATTAACAACTAATTAACAAATTGTTATAATTTGAGCTGAAAAAAAGTTCAAAAGTTAAAATCTTTTATGCCTGATTACTAATTGAATATAAAGTCAAAATTAGCTCGAAAACTTTTGCCTTATTGTAATAAAAATGGGCCAGATAACGTAACTTATTTGGTTTGAATTGGTTATTATATTGATAGATAATATTACAACACGTTATACAGAGTTTGATTAAATGGGGCAGAAATTATGATGGGGCAAAAAGTTAAAAGATTGAGGCTGGCGGCTCTGGCTTTGCTGGCTTTGGGGTTGAGTTCCTGGCTGGCTCTAACTTTCTTTGGGCAATTTGAGTTCAGCCGGGCCAAAGCGGGAGCTGCCCGCGTCAGTGTGCAGCCGGAAATGGTAAATTACAGTGCGTTGGCAATCGCTCAGGCGGCCAAACAAAATGAGCCGGGCCAACTTTTTTTCAAGGAAACCGGGCATTATCTGGCTAACGGTTTTTTGAATTACTGGCGGATTAATAATGGGCCAGAGCAATTTGGTCAACCTATCAGCGAGGAAATTAGCGAAGCGGGCCTGACGGTGCAGTATTTCGAGAAAGCCCGTTTTGAATGGCACGAAGAATGGCGCGGCACAATCTACGAGGTTAGTTTGGGGCGGCTAGGTCACGAGTTTTTGGAAAGTGACGAGACCGTACCAGTGCAGGCCACTGCGTATCTTAGCCCAAATCAAGCTCTGGCGGGAACACGGTATTTTGCCGAAACCGGGCATACTATCGCTGGAAAGTGGCGCGATAAATGGGAACGCGAAGGCGGCCTGACCCGCTTTGGTTTTCCCCTGACCGAGCAATTCAACCGCATTATTGATGGTGTGAAATATACCGCCCAAATTTTCGAGCGAGTCGAACTTCGTCTAAAAAATAATTCGGACAATCTGGAATTAGCCGGATTGGGCTATAATATAGCCGCTATCAAGCAAAGTGATACCAAAGCTTTGGAATATGATAAAAAGGCGACGCTCTACGGCCCTAATATCTACGAGCATTGGGTTGACATAAATCTAAGTACCCAGACGGCCCGTTTTATGGAAGGGGATTTGGTAATCAGGAGTAATCTGGTGACAACCGGGAAGCGCGGACACGAAACACCGACTGGCACTTTTTACATTTTGCGCCGGGTCTATAACGAAACAATGGTCGGTGGGCAACTGGGTACCGAAGATTATTACAATTTGAGCAACGTACTTTATACCCAATATTTTACTGACCGGGGACACGCTTTGCATTACGCCTGGTGGCGCAGTCAATTCGGAGTAACAGGTTCGCACGGCTGCATTAATGAAGATTTGGCAACGGCCCGCTTTGCCTGGCAATTTCTTAATTTTGGTAGCCGGGTGAATATCCACTACTAACCAAGTCTTAATGCTACTTATGGTTTGCTGATACGTATATTTAAGTGGAATGGCACTTTCATTGCAAGCAAATTACTTTGAATTCTACTGTAGTTTGCAGTGAATTTTGCCTCGAAAAAGTGTTAAAAGCTTAAAGGGTTAGCAACTAGAAAGTAGCTTTTATGTTAAAAAAGCTCAAATTTGTCCCGGCAATACTGGCGGCGGCCCTCGTTGGGTTATTTTTGGCTCAACCGCCGGTAGCCTCGGCTCACGAAAAGTGGTTTGTCGAAAATCCGAATGGCTATAAGGTTGACTTAGGTTTGCTATTTAGCTGGCAAACTTTGGCGGCAATCGTAGTTGGCAGCATAGTTACTGGCCTATCATTAGTAGCTGATCGGCGTTATCGTGTTTGGCGGCGGGCCAAAAACCCCAATTTGGAAAACAAATTAATCGGTATTCGGGAAGAACGCTTGCGGCGGGTTTACGCTTATCTTCCTTTGTTACTGGCAATTCATACCGCGATTCCTTTGCTGGTGAGTGGCTTCCAGCTCCAACTTTTCGCCCCGAATCTACAAATGCAGCCCAGTTTGTTGAGTGGAATTGTCGCGTTGGCTGAAATCTTGATTGCGTTGGCTCTGGTTTATGGCGTGTTTACTTCCTACGCCGCGCTTGGTCTAATCGTACTATTTTTCGCCGGAATAATTCTTTCGCCATTTCTGGGTATTCCCGGCGCGTTTGTTACCGAACATTTTCTGTTTGTCGGCATCGGCCTTTTTATGTACATTATCGGGCGTGGCCCATTTTCAGGGGATGCTTTGCTGGGGCGGCGGGCGCATCCTAACCCGCGCTTGATTAACTTTGCTACTCCGGCTTTGCGCTGGGGAATTGGCCTGAGCGTGATTGTGCTGGCTTTTACCGAGAAACTGCTAAATCCGGCTCTGGCCGAAGCTTTTTTGCAGCAAAAGATAAACTTTAATTTGGGCGGCAATTTTGGCCTGAGCGACCCGCTTTTCGTATATCTGGCCGGCGTAGTTGAATTCACTTTTGGCTTACTCTTGATTTCGGGCGCGTTGCCCCGTCTGGTAATCGCGGTTCTTTGGATACCGTTTAACCTGACTTTACCTTATCTGGGCTGGGTGGAACTGTCGGGACATTTGCCAGTTTACGCTATTATTCTGGTCTTGTTACTGATTGGCCCAAGCAGCCGACGAGCGGCTCAACGCAGCGCACTCATTTTGGCACAGGAAGCAGGAGCATTAGAAGCCAAAGTTTCGGAAGAACCAGTTCCAAGCCGCGTCGCTTAAACCTGAAATCAATATTGGATGGGATTGCAGGAAAGCCCGCATTTCGTGCAACCCCACCCAAATCCCTAGCAATTTGTTCGACTGCGCCTGATACAACACAATTCATTAGCACTGAAATTGGTTTCACAAGTGTAAGTAATCGCTGGCGTGGTCTTCGAGATTAAGCTTGCGACGTTGATAACGTTCGGTAGTACGCGGGTCGGCGTGACCGACGGCATATTGTACCTGTTGCA
>JBBQGP010000042.1:0-31919 GCA_038323095.1 Chloroflexia bacterium
ACGCACGCGGCGGGCGAACTTTATGTTGAAACTGATGGCAGCTTGTGGTACACCCCGGATGGTACAAACTGGCAGAAATTTGGCAGTTCCTTCAACTTTTTGTCTACCCCAGTTCGTGTTTTGGGCGCACCAGCTACCGCCGAACCCGGCATCCCGGCCAATACTGGTACACCTAGCAGTCCGGCCTACTTCCAGGTTGGTGGCGGTTCTATCCCCAATACCGCTACCGCTATTCTGGCGACCATTGTCGTTTACGGCTCAAACAATGCCGGTTATATTGGCCTTTATCCGGCAGATGCCGGCTTACCGCTTGCGCCAATTGCATCAATGGCATATGGCGGAAATCAGGCTTTTACCAGCGCAACCGTTAGCGTAAAATTGGGTAATGTTCCCGGCACAAGCAACAAAGGTTTTGCGGCTTTGGCCTTCACCGGGGTAAAATTCTCCTTCGACGTAAGCGCTTACACCATCTAAACCTGATTAGTAAATTTTTAGGGTTTTGTGGTAAAATATATGAACCGCTCTCGCAGGAGAGCGGTTACTTTTTGTCTTTGCAAGGAGAAATTTTACCATTATGCCCGAATTACCAGAGGTAGAAACTACCGTCCGCGATATGCGCCGCCTGATTACCAACCGCGTTATTGCCCAGCCAGGACTTAGCTTTGTGGATTGGCCGCGCTTAATTCAAACTCACCCGCCCGAAGTATTGGGCCAGCTTATTGCCGGAGAAACGGTACTAGCGATTAACCGTCGGGCCAAATATATTCTAATCGAATTGACCAACGATAAACATTTGGTTTTTCACCGTAAAATGACCGGGAATTTGTTTTGGCGCGAAGCCGGAGCAGAGCCAGACCGCTACACCCATTTGATTATTCCTTTTGAAGATGGCAGCGAACTACGTTTTAGCGATTTGCGTAAATTTGGCCGGGTTTATCTTTTCCTGAGCCGCCAGGAATTGCTACAGCATTTAGCCAAACTTGGCCCTGAACCGCTCGAAGATGCCTTTACCGCCGAAGTTTTCGAGCAGCTTTTGCAAGGGCGCAAGGGAATGCTCAAGCCACTTTTGCTCAATCAAAATGTTTTGGTGGGGCTAGGCAATATTTACGTAAACGAAGCTCTTTTTGTAAGTGGCTTGCACCCCAAACGTAGCGCGGAAACCTTGAGCAACGCAGAACGCGCCAAATTGCATCAAGCTATCCGGCAAGTGTTGGCATCCGCCGTCGAGAATCGGGGAACTACCCTGAGCGATTATCTGGACGGTGACGGGCAGCGCGGGCGCAACCAGCATTTACTTTTCGTCCACGAACGCAAAGACGAACCTTGCCCTAATTGCGCTACGCCTATCGTCAAAATTACGGTAGGGCAGCGCGGCACCTATCTTTGCCCAACCTGCCAGCCTGAGCCAACTGAAAGCAAGCCGGAGTGACCGATTTAGTATAATTTGCGATTTACCGATTCAAAACGCCTTAATCGGGGTATAATTGCCTCACCAAAAATTCAAACCTCTAAATTTGAACCTATAAGGGAGGACAGGATGGGCATCAAAGGAGACCGCGCCGTCTGGGAAGCCGAAGATGGCGGCCTACAACTTCTTGGCTCGACGATTGGCGAGATATTTGACCGGCAGGCGGCGGCTTTGCCTGACAAGGAAGCTTTGGTTTACAATTACCCCGAACTTGGGCTGGTACTACGCCTTAGTTATGCCCAGTATCAGGCGCAGGTTAATCAGGTAGCCAAAGGCTTAATCAAGCTGGGAGTTGAAGCGGGCGAACATGTGGCGGTTTGGTCGCCCAATTTGCCGCAATGGGTCTTTTTACAACTGGCTCTCGCCAAAATCGGCGCGGTGCTTGTAACAGTTAATCCACTCTATAAAGCTCACGAGGCTGAATACGTTTTGCGTCAGGGCGATATCGCCTATCTTTTTATGGCCGAAGAAGTACGCGGTTATTCCTACCTCGAAGCGATGTACCAGCTTGCCCCCGAATTAAAAGAACTGGACGACCCGGCTAACCAGATTTTGCAAAGCAATAATTTGCCCCGTCTTAAAAAAGTGGTCTTAATAAATGAAAAATCTCATCCCGGCTTGATGACTTTCGGGCAAATGGTCGGGCAGGGAGTAAGTTTGGCCGACGAAGTTTTGCAAAAGCGACAGGCCAGCGTTAGTCCTGATGATGTAGCGGTAATAATGTATACCAGTGGGACAACCGGCTTCCCCAAAGGGGCAATGCTCACCCATAGTAATTTGGTCAATACTTTGCATATCTTGACCAACGGCAGAGACCGCTCAAGCGAGAGAGTGGTTAGCCCCATGCCACTTTTTCATATCGCCGGGCTAAACAATGTGATTGCGGCGATTTACTGGGGCGCGACCCTGATTCAAATGCTGGCTTTCGACCCAACCAAGCAACTTGAATTACTTTCCAGCGAAAAAGGGACGGCTACTTTTAGCGTACCGACTATGCTAATCGCTTTGCTAAATCATCCCCGTTTTCAGGCGGGCGAATTCGATTTATCCTCGCTACGGCTAATTTCTACCGGGGCCGCCGCCGTTCCCGTTACAGTAATGGAACAAATCAAGGAAAAAATGGGGGCGGACGTTACTATTTTGTTCGGCCAAACCGAATCGGCGGGAGCGGCTACCGTTACTCCCGAAGAAGATGCTTTTGAAATCAAGGCCCGCACCGTTGGCAAAACTTATCCGCATACCGATTTGAAGATTATTAACCCGCATAGCGGCGAAGTATTAGGCTTTGGCGAAGTAGGCGAACTGTTAGTACGGGGCTTTATGGTCATGAAGGGCTATTATAATATGCCCGAAAAAACCGCCGAGACCATTGATAACGAAAATTGGCTACACACCGGCGATTTGGCAACTATGGACGAAAAGGGTTATGTGCGGATTGTCGGGCGGCTCAAGGAAATGATTATTCGCGGCGGCGAAAATATTTACCCGGTAGAAATCGAAAATTTCCTGATGCGCCATCCCAAGATTGCCGAAGCCCAGGTAATCGGTGTTCCCGACCCGGTGATGGGCGAAGAAATGGTTGCTCTGCTTATTCTGAAACAGGGTGAAAGTGCCGACGAAGACGAAGTTCGCGAGTATTTGAAAGCTAATCTTAGCCGCTACAAAGTACCCAAATATATCCAGTTCGTCCAAGCTTTCCCAATGACCGCCAGTGGCAAAGTTAAAAAGTTTGAGGTACGCGCCCAACTTATCCAGCAACTCGGCTTGCAAGAAGCGGCCAAAGCTTAATCTAAAAATAAGCGTATCAAATGAGGTTAAAGATTAAACTTTATCGGAAAAAACGAGCAATCAAGCTAAACCTGGCAATGCTGTTTTTGCTTGAACTTGGGTTGATTGCCTGTAACGATAATCCTGCACCTACCGGGGCGGCTTCCCCTGGGCCAAATACTGTTTCAATTACAATCACAAGTCATCCTGAAAATAGTCTCGTCCCTGCCTCGAACCAGCCCGCTTTTACCGCTACGACCCTGCCAGCCCTAACCGTAGCTAATACCCCAACCTTTACCGTCCCGTCTGTGGCAACTTCTGCCGCACCTACCGCCAGTCTGACCGCGCTCCCAAACAGCCCTACCTCTGCCTCCTTCAAACCCGAAGAAAAGCAAATCGGCCCGCCCACTTGCTGCCAAAACTTCAACTTTGCGGGAAACGGACTCTTATACTTTTATGATAAACCAGCCGGAGCGAACCAGCCCGCAACCTACACGCTTGACCCGGCTACCGGGCAACGCCAGCTTTTTTACAAGAGTTGGGGGGATTTTACGCCGGATTTGGGATTAGTAGCGACTTCCGATAAAGCCAGTGGCACAACCGTTATTGAGCAAGTCGGTAGCGGGATAAAACGAGCTACCCTCCAAAACCGGGCTGCTCCTACCCTGATTTCACCCGACCAAAAGCACCTGGCTTACCTGTTACGTTCCACCAAACAAGCCGGGCCGGAAGAACCGCAACTTTTTGAATTATGGACGGGAAATTTGGATGGCTCGAATTTGAAGGTTAGCTGGACACTAAGGGAAGGCGATAATCTAAGCTGGTTTCCTGATAGCCGTCACTTGCTTTTGACTGCCCGTGATGCCGCCAATCAGCGTTTTGGTTTATGGGTAGTAGATTTGCAGACCCAAAACGCTACTTTGATAATCGAAAGCAAGGGCTTGACAGCCGCTAATTCAGCCGTAGACGGGCTAAAAATAGTTTACGCGGTTACTTTGCAAAACGAGAGCGGTATTTGGCTGGCAAACGGAGACGGTAGCAACCGTCACAAATTTGATTGGGTGGGCGGCTGGCGTTGGTCGGTTACTGAGCCTGACGAGCTTTTCTATATTCCGATTCGCACTCCCGGCGAAACCAGCAGCAGTTTATGGGTGTACAAGGTTAGCACCGGGCAAAATTTCCCCTTGACCGACCCGGCTCAAACTCGTCTCCAGATTTTGGGCGACCAATGGCAAATCTCCCCTGATAACAAAACTATGGCTTATCACGGCCCGGATAATTCGCTCCGGCTTTTGCGCTTCCGTCCCTAAACTTAGTTACCTGTTGTGATTGAAAAAGTGCAAGCTGCCAGTTAGATAAGTGGCAGCTTGAGGCTCTTTTTAGTATACTCAAGGATAGTAATTTCAGCAGAAAATATTCAAAATAGGCCGGTAGACCTGTGCAGAAATGGAGAAAATAATATGAGGAAACTGGTAGTAACCGAATTTGTGTCACTGGATGGGGTTATGGAAGAACCAGGTTGGACGATGGAGTTTTGGAACGATGAGATTGCCGAATTCAAGCGTACCGAATCAGTCGAGAGCGATGCGCTGCTACTGGGTCGCATTACCTATGAAGGCTTTGCCCAAGCCTGGCCCAACAGCACCGACGAAGGTGCTGACAAGATAAATGGTATGCCAAAATATGTGGTAACTACTACTCTTGATAAAGCCGATTGGAACAATTCGATACTTATCAGAGAAAATATTATGGACGAAATCGCCCGGTTAAAACAGCAGGACGGGGGCAATATTTTGGTTTACGGTAGCGGCGTACTGGTCGAT
Source organism: Chloroflexia bacterium (assembly GCA_038323095.1). GTDB lineage: Bacteria > Chloroflexota > Chloroflexia > Chloroheliales > Chloroheliaceae > L227-5C. The sequence continues at coordinate 5,059 of JBBQGP010000042.1, forward strand.
TCTTTGACAGAAGCCGGGCTAGTGGATGAATATCGGCTCCTGGTTTACCCGGTAGTAGTGGGACAGGGCAAACGTCTTTTTAAGGACAACCGTAGTACCAAACTAAAATTAGTCAGCAGCCAAAGCTTTGAGGGCGGAGTGCTGGCCCTTATCTACCACCCCGCCGCGCCGCAAGAAAAAGATTAGTTTTTTGATACAAAAACTGGAAAAACCGACTACTTGACTTTATCTTGGGCTTAAGCTATAGTTAGTTTCAGACTACCTGGTCTTTTTTTGTTTTCTTAGCTTTTATTCCAGAAAAAAGGGTCAAGTTTATGAGCAAGGGCGAGCAAACCCGTGAAAAAATCCTGAAACGTGCCGCCCTTGTTTTCAACAAACGCGGTTATTCAGGTGCAACCATTGCCGATATTATGGAAGAAACCGGCCTCGAAAAAGGCGGTATTTACAATCATTTCAAAAATAAGGAAGAACTCGCCCTTGCCTCGTTTGAGTATGCCTCCAATTTAATCCTGCAACCTTTTCAGCATGTTCTGAAAACTCAGAATAATGCTTATGACCGCCTTTTGGCCTTTATCCAGATTTTCAGGGAAAACGCCGCTAATCCGCCTATTTCGGGCGGTTGCCCTATCCTCAATACTGCCGTCGAAGCCGATGATACCAATCCTGCCCTCCGCACTCGCGCCCGGCAGGTTTTTGATACCTGGTATAGCTTGATTAGGTGGACAATTATCGAAGGTGTAGAAAATAAGGAACTAAAATCTGATACTAACGCTGAAATTATCGCCAGCCTTTTTATCTCATCTTATGAAGGAGCCGCCATGCTTGGGCGGCTTTACCGCGATTCCAGCTATATTTATCGTATTTGCGATTATCTTACCGCCCTTGTCCAAACTTTGAAAGTAACCTGAAAATTTGTCTCTATAAAACATTGCTCCGCCAGTAAATTTTTAGGCAAAAAGGCGGTACAAAGTGGACAAAGTTTATGCGAGGATAATGCAATTCTGATACTTATAAAATAAAATCTGCCAAAGCTATAACTGTTAAAAACTGCTTAATCACAAGCTAATTTATATCAGGTTCGGGCTAACATAGTAAAAAGAGGAAGGGATTTTAGAAATGAAGGTTGAACAAGCCCTGGAAGGGCAGAACGCCACTGGCAAGCCTCGACACTATGCCTGGGTTATTGTGGTTATTACTTTCTTAACGCTGCTGGCCGCCGCCGGAGTACGGGCCGCGCCGGGAGTGTTTATAATTCCCTTTGAAAAAGAATACGGTTGGAGCAGAGCTGATACTTCGCTCGTGGTAGGTATCAGTATTCTTATTTTCGGGTTGGGCGGCCCACTGACTGGAAGCTTGATAGAACGCTTTGGCCCACGGGTAATTATGCTCGGCGGGCTGGTAATGGTCAGTCTTGGCCTTTTGCCTATGCTTTTTATGGATTCTTTCTGGCAATTTTTCCTGTGGTGGGGAGTAGTAGTCGGCATAGGCACCGGGCTAATCGCTAACGTGCTTGGCACAACCATTGCCCATCGCTGGTTTCGCACCAATCAGGGCCTAATTGTCGGCTTGTTTAGTGCTGCTGCATCGACAGGACAGCTTGCCTTCCTTCCCATAATGTCCGCCCTGACCGTCGCGATTAATTGGCGGTGGGCAATTGGCTTTGGGGCAATCTTTGCCGGATTGCTCATTTTGCCCGTCTTTCTTTTTATGCGAAATCGTCCCGAAGATGTCAACCTCAAACCCATTGGCGACAAGGGCGAAAGTGCCGCCGCCCAAAACAGCGACACCCGTCGCTACACTCTGCGGCAAGCCCTTAAAACCCGCGATTTCTGGCTACTGGCGGGCGGCTTCTTTATTTGCGGTTATACCTCTAACGGTTTGGTCGGCACGCATTTAATCCCGCACGCCGTCGAACACGGCTTCACTCAGGTACAGGCTGCCGGAGCAGTCGGGCTAATGGGCCTGATGAATGTCGTAGGCACGCTTGGCTCAGGCTGGCTCACAGACCGCTACGACAGCCGCAAATTGCTTGCCATTTATTATGGTTTTCGGGCCATTTCCATAGCGGTTCTGCCCTTCATCCTTGAATACCAATATTTGCTCATTTTCGCCGTTGTCTACGGTCTGGACTGGATTGCTACCGTTCCGCCCACTACCGCCCTGGTTGCCCGCATCTATGGCAAAGCCTCGCTTGGCATCTTGTTTGGCTGGATATTCTTTGGGCATATGCTCGGCGCAAGTATTGCCGCTTACGCCGGGGGCTTCTTCCGTCAGATACTGGGCGATTACCACGTAATATTTATATCGGCTGCCCTGCTCGGCATCATCGCCAGTGGCATCTCTCTTATGATAAATCCTTCCTCTCTTCGTAACCGCACACCTGAACCTTTGCCTAGCGTCGGCGACTAATTTTTTAGTTATAGTAACTGGCCCATAAACAAGTATTATGGGCCAATTATACTTTATACCGATTATAATTTTTCAATTGTGGCACTTGTGTAACAATTGAAAAATTTATGGCACTTTACTTGCTATGTGCTAAATCAATGTTATAATCGTGGTAAATCCTTAAAGTACCTGAATTTCTCCGGCTTTTCCCAGAAGCTAAATATGAATCAAAAATTACGATAATTAGGGTACAATATAAAGCAGGCTCTTAGTTCAGGTGGGGAACAAAAATGGCGACGGTACTCGTAGTAGATGATGACCCAGGTATAGTAAGCCTTTTGCAGCGCATCATATCAAAGCGAGGCTACCAAACTTACACTGCTAAAGATGGCCGCGAAGGGTTAGACCTCGCCCGGTTACAGCATCCTGACTTGATTTTTACCGACATCAAAATGCCCGACATGAGCGGCGAAGAACTTACCGCTGCCCTTAAAGCCGACCCCGATTTTTCGCATGTCCCGATTATCATCTTGAGTGGTACAGCCTTTTTGGTTGACCTCGAAATTACCAAAGCCGATGCAATTCTTAACAAGCCCTTCGAGCTAAAAGCAGTTTACGCCTTGCTCGAACAATTCCTGCCCCTAAATTTGGCTGAAAACGAATCTGCTCAGGCTGAGTTGAAACACCACCAAACGCTTGGCGCATAAAAAAGCTGACCCTTCGGCCAGCTTCTTTCCACTAATGTTTTTCCTGTAATCTTATTCCAGGTTTTCAAACACTACCCGCGCATTATACGACTCACCGCAGTTCTAGTAACTCGAATCCCGGTAGCCGCCCCGTTCTCCGCCGCCACCGCCACCACTGTAGCTACCGCGCTCTCCTCCACGTCCACCGCCGCTATAACCGCCGCCGCCGTTACTCTCGCGGGGTCGCGCCTCGTTTACAGCAATCTCGCGGCCAATTAAATTATAGTTGTTGAACATCTGGATTGCTTTGTCAGCTTCTTCTTTGCTGGACATTTCCACGAAACCAAAACCACGCGGGCGGCCCGTTTCGCGGTCAGTAACCACACGAGTAGAAACCACTTCCCCGGCCTGACTAAACAATTCTTCCAGATTAGCTTCGGTGGCCTTAAACGACAGATTGCCGATGAACAGTTTAACCGTCATAGTAACTCTTTCCTCTTTCTCTCCGCCAAACGGAGAAACTCTAACAAGTTAACAGGGTTAGTAAGTGAGAAGCGAAGCCAGAATTCGGGTTACAACAAAACCCGGCCTGACTGCACCGCTCATAAACACCAGAACAAAAGCTTGTATAGTAAAAGGGATTGCTGAAAGATGAAACCACTGATTGAAAAAAAGGTCATTCAGGAAGTTTAAACCTGGAGATAGGGGTAAATAGATGCGAGGATGTCACCAGACTTTCAGTACCCAGGCTAGATTCAACAAAAATAGCCTTATCAAGCCCTCAATATTTACATGTCTACGCTCAAGAAACTGCTGTGGATAGCTTCCTTATTATAATATTATATAATATAATAATTTGCTCTTGTAATACATCTGGCAGGCTATTTATGACCTTATAACGGAGTTTTACACTACTACTGCTAACTTAAACACAATTGACTTTTTACATGCGCCGCACATGGAACATTTCAGTTCCAATTAAATTATAGCAACCGTTTATGCTATATGTCAATACCATGTCAAAATTATGAAGCCAGGTTTTTGAGTTGTTTCAGCTACTCCCTGACTTTCTTACCAATTGCTTTGGCTCTAATTGCGTGCTAAAATATTGAATAGGGTCTAATTTGTCTTACCAGTTTTCCCGGCGAAAATTTTGAGTCGGGGGAAGGAGTCCGTGTTGGTTAAATTCAGGCAACAACTTCTTAAAGTTTGTCGCTACCTCTTTGCCCCAGCCGAAGAAGGTCAGGGTTTGGTTGAATATGCGTTGCTGCTCTTTTTTATTGCGATTGTAGTTATTGGAATTCTTGCCACTATTGGCCCAAGTATTTATGATGTAGTTACAAAGGTGCTGGATTACGGCCTTAGTTAGCCAGATTATTATCTTATGTTCACAAAATTAACGCGCCTGTGGGTCGGAGCAAGTGCTGTTCTGACCGCCAGTGCTTTATTAACTCTCGTGCTGTTTAATTTTACGCAGGCTGCCCCGCTTATTGCTCAAACGCAGCTTCAGCCCGCGCCTACCCTCACGCCTCTGCCAGCAACAGCCACCCGCCCTACCAGCCAACCTCAAACCACTCTCACAGCCCCGCCAGGCGATGAATATATTGCATTGGGTGATTCAGTAGCTTATGGCGTGGGTGCGCCCTTCCCGGAACAATTGGGCTACGCCGGAGTTTTCTTTGAGAATTACCTTAAACGGGTGCAGCCCAATCTTTTGACCTACAAAAATTTTGCTATTCCCGGCGAAACCAGTAGCAGTTTTATTAGCCGTACCCGCAATATCAGCCAGTTGCAGCGCACTTTGGACGAATTGGAGGCGGCGGACAAAGCCGGACGCAGGGTTAATCCTATCACCCTGACTGTCGGAGGTAACGACATGCTAGATGCACGCGGCAAAAGTCAGGAAGATAAAAATGCTACTCTCCAACTTTACGATAGCAATTTACAAACCATTTTGAGCCAATTAACCGCTCGTACCAATGGCAAAAGTGACATTATTGTTACAACTTATTACAATCCCTACGCTTTTAATACCCGTGGTGAGGATGAAGAAACCGCCTGGGTGCGCCGCTTTAACGAAACGATTAAGAAACGAGCCAATGAATATAAAGTAAAAATAGCTGATTTCTTTGAGCCGATTTTCAGTCGAGAAAGAACTTTTACCTGGATTAGCTCTGGCGATATTCATCCCAACACTAACGGCTATGCTTCACTGGCCGAAGCAGTTTGGCGGGCTACCGGCTATGATAACCGTCCGCCCACCCTTAATCTAAGCTTTTCTTCTTTGCCGGATGACCATCGGCTTATGGCCGGACAACGGGCTTCCTTCAAACTAAATGTCCAGAAAGACCCGTCCGTTCCGTTACCGCCAGATAGCACACGCGGCGCAGGCAACATTAGCGGTGCAAACATTGCCATTGATAACGGCGAAAAAACTGTCCTGCCGATTGTTCCCAGCCGCTATACTAAAGCTTCTTCGGCAGGCGCACAGGAATTCAGTTACCTGCTCGATACTGCTGGGTTGCAATCCGGCAAACATATTCTTCGCTTTGAAGCCAGCGATAGTGCGGGCAATATTGGCACTTTTGACCTTAATTTTGAAGTCGCTTAGAAACTATTAAAAAACCAATGCAAAACAAAGTTAATTTGGGTTATCAATTATATCGTTTTGGAGGAAACTTGCCCGCCTTGCTGATGGGTGGTGTTTGTTTGCTAATTGCCCTGATAACCGCGATTGGAGCATTTACCCTTGACGACAAACCAATTTGCAACCCGCCTTACGCCGGAAACGGTCAACCTGATGCTTCGGGTCAGGTAATCGCCGGACAAATTATCGAAAGGGAAGAAAGGCTGAACGGCTGCAAGGATTTGGCAATACGAATTCAGGGTCGGGCTGCTTCTCGCTTTGGGGTGGGTCAGCAGGCATATGACGCAGCAAAGGGGCAGCCACTAGAAACAGTGCTAGTTTTGCAAAACCTACCAGCGCGATACGAAGGCTTGTCGGTTGGCACAAAGTTAATCGCTTTGTACGATGCCAATAGTGAAATTCCTTACGCCTTTTCTTTTCCTGACCAATCGCAAAGCCTGGATATTGGCACGGATAGGCGTACCGATTACAGCAAAACCCGTTATATGCTTTATGCAGTAGGTGGTCTGATGTTAATTGTTGGGCTTACTTTGCTGATAATCGTAAGATTGTACCCGGTACGACGAAATGCTTTTAATCCGCCCACTACACGAACTAACGCCACGCCCCGCAAACCACGTCGCCCCGCCGTCGATTCTATTACGGGCGAACCTTTATTACCTGATGAAGAATTCCCTCCTTCAAAGTCAACTTAACCTAAAAAATCTTCACAGAGTGTACTATTATTAAAATTTATGGCTTAAATTAAAACTAATTGCTTGCCTTTTCGTTAAATTTAATATATAATCTTAATGCAAACTTCATATTAGCGTAACTTCCCTGTAATAAATATATCTTAATCTTAGTAACATAGGATAAAGATGGTTTTCGAGCAGCGTCGTTATTAATTCTACTATTACGTCCTGGTTTGGTTCAAAAAGGCAGGGTCAGCCTTCTCACCGCTTCATCCATCCCAACTGATTGTGTGGGTCTCTGTTATTATTGAAAAAGTTACCCTTGATAAACCGTTGAATGAGGAAAAGTGAGAACTTCCATGCTTACATCTAACAAGATTTTATTGTTTGGGGACGAATACGATAGCCTGATGCTGCTGAATTTTTATTTACAACAAGCTGATTACCGGGTACTGTTGGCCTGGAACCTTTCTCAAGCAGCGGATTATATTCAACAGGAAAGCCCAATGCTGGTACTGCTTGACCGTACCCATTTGGAAGCCGAAACGGTAGAAACTTGTCGTTCTTTCCGTCAAATGGATAATCGTATGTGTATTGCGGTAGTTAGCAACCAATCCAGCGAAGAAATGCGGGTAAAATGCTTTGAAGCCGGAATTGATGATTTTGTAGTAAAACCTTTTAATGCCCGCGAATTGGTCTTACGAGTTTCAGCCATGCTGCGCCGAGCCGGAGGTTTTGCTATAATGCCGGTAGTACATTCGGTTGAAAAGTCGGTTAGCGCACCCGCCCACGATATGCTACCGCGTGCTTTCGATAAACCCGGTTTTACAATTGATGTACAACGCCGTCAGGTTTACAAAAATGGTCGTGAAATAGAACTCACCCGCCTGGAATTCGATTTATTGAAATTTCTTTATGACCACCGGGGTTATGTTCTCAGTCGTGACCGTTTGTTGACCGGCGTTTGGAAATATAATCATACCGAAGATGAACGAGTCGTTGACGTGGTAATGGCCCGCCTTCGCAAAAAGCTGGAAGACGACCCCAATCAGCCCTGCCATATCCAGACAGTGCGCGGTGTAGGCTATAAATACGTGGCTTGAGAGGATTTTAGAAAAATTGCAAAAACCAGCTTTACTGGCCTCCTTCCGCTATGCCCTGATGGATATGGATGGAGTGCTTTATCGGGGCAATAGTCCCCAGCCCGGCTTGACCGGGTTTTTTGCGTTTCTGGAACGAAACGGCATCAAGTATTTGCTGCTGACCAATAATGCTACTGCTACTGGCGAAGAATACAGCGAAAAACTTGCCAGAATGGGCGTACAAGTCCCAGCTGACCGCATTGTCACCAGTGGACAGGCGACAGCCGCTTACATACGGCACGCTGCGCCCGAAGGTTGCGGTATTTATGTCGTCGGGATGCAGCCCTTGCGCGATGCCCTGTTTAATTCAGCTGAAAATGCCGACAAACGTTATTACCCGGACGACGAAAACCCGCGCTATGTTATCCAGAGCGGGGATTTTAATCTGGTTTACAATTCAGTCAAACGAGCCTGTATTCATATCCGGCACGGCGCGACTTTTATCGCCACCAATGCTGACCCGGTTTTCCCTAGCGAAGAAGGGTTAATTCCCGGCGCGGGTAGCGTGGGTGCATTGCTTCGCACCGCTACCAGCAAAGAGCCTTTGGTAATCGGCAAGCCGGAAGCGGCCATGTACGAACTGGCCCTTGAACAATTGGGGGCAGACCGGGCCGAAGCGGTAATGATTGGCGACAATCTTGTTACCGACATTGAAGGGGCAAACCGGCTGGGTATTCCCACTATTCTGACCCTGAGCGGCGTGACCTCTGCCGCCGAATACGAGCAGGCCACTATCAAGGCCACCCTCGATTTTGTAGGTTTACCCGAACTTACTGCCGCCTGGGAAGCAGCCCTTATAAAATAAATTGAGCGAACCAAATCTCATCTAAACTGGATGAGATTTGGTTCGCTCGTAACTATTCAGCCAGCATCAATGTAGGAGGGATTTCTAATCCCGATAAAGACGGGTTTAGGTAAAATCGGGATTAGAAATCCCTCCTACACCTGAACAGTTACGTTTGCTCAAGCTTAAAAATTAGCTTTGTATCAGGTACCTGAGTATCAAGTATTAATGAACCTGAAACCTGAAATCTGTTACTCAGGGCAAAATCAGGTGAAGGTCGCCGAATTCGTGCCACAAGTAACGCTCTTGTAAGGCGGCGGCATAAGTCAGGTTCAAATGTGGTAATCCCGCCAAAGCTTCCAGCATTGCCAGATGAGTAGCACGCGGCTCGTGCAGCCCGGTCAGCATAGCATTAGCCGCTTTGATACCGCGCACTGGGGTAACAATCAAGCGTGTCCAGCCCTCGCCGGGATGTACGACCCCTTCCTCGTCCGTGACCGTTTCCAAAGCCCGCACCACCGTTGTACCTACCGCGATAATTCGCCTTCCAGCCGCACGAGCCGCGTTCACCGTTCGGGCTGTTTCGAGCGGCACCCGGTAAAATTCTTCGTAAGGCGGTTCGTGGTCTTCCAGGCTGGCAACCCCGGTATGTAGCAGCAAGGGAACAACTTGCACTCCCTTTGCGATTAATCGGGTTAGCAATTCGGACGTAAAGGCCCGGCCCGCCGAAGGCATTTCCGCGCTACCCATTTCGTTAGCGTAAACCGTCTGGTAATAGCTATTCGGCCAATTCTGCCGCACATAACTATAGCGGATAGGAAAGCCATATTCTGCCAAATAAGGCTGCAAGGCATTGGGCAAGTGCAAGGCCGCCACCCAAAGGCGGGTTAGGCCAGCTTCAGCCTTGCCATTGCGCTCTGACAAGTACGACGTAAGCAAAGTGGCCGAGCCGCCTCCGGGCAGCGATAAAATTTCGCCAGCTTGAGCGGTATAGAACGGCTTGGTCGCTTGTGCGGTTGGCAGGCGTACTTCTACAATCCACAAATCTGCCGGAAGATGGGTCGAAAGATGCAATTCTACCGCCGTTCCATCCGCCCGGTAAGCTTTCAAGGCCGCGTTCATTGTGCCACTGGTGTTAATCACCAGCACGTCCCCGGCTTGCAAAAATTCGGCCAAATCTCGAAATTTAGCGTGACTTATCAGATTATCCTGCCGATAAGAAACCATCAAGCGCACTTCATCGCGGGCCAAACCACGTGCTTCGGGCGGTTCGCTGGCTTCCAGTTCAGGCGGTAAATTAAAATCTATCCCACCAAAACCGGGAATAGCCGAACTCGCCAGACGTTGCAAGACTGTCTCTTTTTTTTCGTTTTCCAATTTCAGCAGGCTCACGCTGTAGCCTCCCCCGTTGCCAGTGCGCGGGCCGCATACCTGCCGCTTGGTTGCGCCCCTTCCAAAAGCGCGATAAAGCCCGGCACACTTTCTTCGGGCAAAGCCCGGTCACTAATATCCTCGCCGGGAAATGCAGCCTGATGCATTTCAGTTCGCATATCACCGGGGTCAACCCAATAAATTTTCAAATCAGGGTTTTCCACTGCCAGCACCGCCGAAAGCTGTTCCAGGGCGGCTTTGCTCGAACCATAACCACCCCAGCCCGGATAAGCCTCTACCCCCGCGTCACTGGTGACGTTAATAATTTTCGCACCCGCTTTCAAATTTTCTTTGACCGCCTGCAATACTCCTAGCGGCGCAATTACGTTATTTATGTAAACCTGAGTTAAAACATCTAACGGATAACCCAAAAGTTCGGGTTGTGGGCTTGGGCCAAGTATTCCGGCATTATTTATCACTGCATCCAAGCCGCCGCTTTCCTGAACGGCGCGGGCCAATTCCGCCCGGTGTCCGGCATCGCTAACATCACCCGCAATAGCAATTACTTTAGTTTGCTGGGCTAATTCCTGTCGAACCGCTTCCAGTGCTTCGCTATCACGTCCATCTATAATCAATGTCCAGCCGCGCCGGGCCAGTTCTCGTGCCAAAGCCAGCCCCAACCCACGCGATGCTCCCGTAATTAGTATAGTCTGTTCAATTTTATTAGTATTAGTCATTTTTGCTTTCCCTTTTCTTCCCATTTTTTCGACGGTTGATAATATAAACACACAATAAGAAATAATAACTTCTCGCCGATGATTTGAGTATAAGCTATTCCGCGTCAAAGCACATCGGGCCAGCGTCCAGCCTGTAACCTGTACAAAAGTACAGTTCGAGGACAAAAACAGATTAAAAAAGCTGACATTTTCCTATAAATCCTCTATTATTTTTGTATTATAGTAGTGATAAGCGTCACTGCAAACCTAAACTCACTGCTTTATAATAATATTCCGGGCTAGGGACTTTTGCCTTTGTTGGGTCGACAGGCTCAAAACGGGCAAGCAATTTTCTTTTGAGGATTCTCCAATGACACTAACGCTAAACCCAGCTTTCTATCTCCTTCTCGCGCATCTAGTAGGTGACTACGTAATGCAAACTGATTTTTTGGCAAAGATGAAGGGACAAAACAATTTTATCCTTCTTATCCACGCTACGATTTGGACATTGGTTTGCGTCGGAACGCTTGATTTTCTCCATTTATACCAATGGTGGCATTTGCCCTGGCTTTTAATTACCCATTTAATTATGGATTGGATTAAATGTCATAAAATGCCAACGCAGCACGCGCTGGGCTGGTGTCTTTGGATTGACCAGGGCTTTCACATACTTACTCTGCTGGTTTGCCTGATTTAATATAGTAGAAATGCTTTTGACTAAAAGAGGGAAGTCTAATCGCTTCCCTCTTTTTGGTATGGGCAAAAATAACAAAACGCACCGTCCCTATGGCACTCTTTGCTAAAAAATCTTTGGACATTGCCGCCCAAAAATGTTACAATCAAGCCGCACTTATTTTCTGTCAACAAGGGAAAAGGGATTTTATGTACCTCAAACGGCTGCAATTACAGGGCTTCAAAACTTTTGCCAATAAAACCGAATTTTTGTATGACGAAGGTATGACCGCCGTTGTTGGGCCAAATGGAAGCGGCAAAAGCAATATTGCCGACGCGATTCGCTGGGTTTTGGGTGAGCAAAAATATTCAACCTTGCGGGGACGCAAAACTGAAGATGTAATTTTTGCCGGAAGTGCGCTCAAACCTGCCATGGGCTACGCCGAAGCGAGCATTACTTTTGACAACAGTGACGGCAAACTGCCCCTTGAGTTTAGCGAAGTAACCGTTACCCGCCGGGCTTATAGAACGGGCGAGAACGAATATTACATTAACAAAAGCCGGGTGCGCCTCAAAGATATAACCGAAGCCCTTGCCCCCCTTTCTCAGGCATATACCGTAATTACCCAGGGTATGGTGGATGCCGCCCTGAGCCAGAAGCCGGAAGAGCGGCGCGGCTTGTTCGAGGATGCCGCCGACATTGGTCGCTATAACCTCAAGAAAGCCGAAGCCGAAAACCGCCTTGCCAAAACCGAAGAAAATTCCCTGCGGGTCAACGATTTGATTGCCGAAATCACGCCACGCCTCAAAGGGCTGGAACGTTCGGCAAAGCTGGCCGAAGAATTTTACATTTTGCAGGAAGAACTACAAAGTTACCTCAAGCGGCATTATGGTCATCGCTGGCATAAAGCTTTGCAAGTTTTGGAGCAGGCGAAACAAGCAGAACAAGCCGCCGAACAAAAATTGACCGCCGGTAAAACTCGATTAGAAGGTTTGCAGGAAGAAATCAGCGCGGCAAGAGCGGTACAAACCGGGCAACGTAACTGGCTGGCCGAGCGTCACCGCGAAAGTAGTAGTTTACATTCTCGCGCCCAGCAATTGCAGCAACAGGTGGCGGTTGACCAGGAGCGGCTAAACGGCCTTTTGCGGCAACGCGAAGCCCAAAGCCAGGAACTAATAAACTTGCAGGTAGCCCAGGAAAGCGCGGCGCGACGGATTAGCGAGCTTGAACGCGAATTTGAAGCGGTACAAACCGAGCAGGGCGACGAGCGCGAACGGCTGGCCGGACAGGAAGCCGCCCTTAAAGAAAAAGCAATTGCCGCCCGCGCCGCCGAAGAAAAATTGGCGAAGCGGCGGGAAGATTTGATGCGCCTGAATAATCGGTTAGAGAGCCTGAAAAGCCGGACAACTCAACTTACCGAACGCCGGGCCGAGTTAATTCGTCAGGAAGAAAAATATAACCAGGGCCGCACTACCACCCTCAACCGTCAAGCCGAATTGGATAAGGAAATTGCCCTTGCTCAAGCTGAAGTTTTGGCTCACGAAAGCCAGAGCAAGCAGCTAAACGAGCGTCGCAAAAAGCTTGAGACGACTTTAGCCGAAACTGGGGAAGCCACCCGCCGGATTGAACGAACTACCAGCGAAATTCGTTCCAAACGCGATAGCGCAAAAGCCCGTTTTGATTTGTTGCAAAAGTTGCAGGGTAGTTTTGCCGGATTATACGGCGGGGTCAAAAGCGTAATGCAAGCTACCCAGCCGCAGGGAAGTAAACCCGCCCGCTTGCAGGGGGTTTTGGGCCTTGTCGCCAATTTGCTAAAAGCTCCCGCCGAACTGGAACTCGCCATCGAAACCGCGCTTGGCGGGCATTTACAAGATGTCGTGGTCGAAAAATGGGCCGATGCCGAAGAAGCGATTGCTTTGCTCAAATCAAGCGGCGCAGGCCGGGCCACTTTCTTACCCCTGGATTCGCTTAAAGGTTCGACTAATCCAGCGTCAACCGCCAGCCGTCAAGCGTCAAGCGTCAATCAAGCGGGTGTACGGGGGGTGGCGGTAGATTTGATTGAGTTTGACGAACGCTTCCGGGTGGTCTACGAGCAGCTTTTGAGCCGGGTGTTAATTTGCGAGGATTTGCGGGTAGCCCGCGCTATCTTGCGGGATTTGCCGGGTGGCTGGACAACCGTGACGCTTGGCGGCGAAATTGTACGAAGCGGCGGGGCAGTTACTGGTGGGGCTAACGGTAAGGAACGTGAACGCAGTGAAGGCAGCGTCCTTATGCGCGAACGGGAATTACGCGAATTACCGCAAGAAGTAGCCCGGCTTGAAAAAGAAATGCAGCAGCAAGCCGCCGCCCTTTCGCAAGAGCAAAGCCGCACCGCCCAAATCCGCCAGCAGCAGCAAGAGCTTGAGCGCGAGGGGCAACAACTTTCCCGGCAACAGCAGCAAGCCCGCGAGAAATTGGCCGGGCTAAGGGCGCAAACTGATAGATTAGCGGATGAATTGCGGCTGCGCGAGGAAAACCAGCAGAGCTTTGCCAAAGAAAGAATTGGGCTGGACGAGCGCGAACACGAGCAGGAACGCGAGAAGCAGGAAACCGAAATTGGCCGCGAACAGGCCAGCCAGCAAATAAAAGAATTAAATTCGGCTGTCTGGCAAGCTCAGGCCGCCGAGAACGATGAGCGCGAGAAATTGGCCGGGTTGCGGACGGCCACCGCTTTGGCCGAGCAGCGTTTGAAAAATAGTGAAGCTAATTTGAGGCTGGCCCGTAACGAAACGGCTCGTTTGCAAGAGCAAATTAGCCATCGCGAAAGCCAGATTGCTTTGTTGGAAACGCGGCGGGCCGAATTGCAAACCGCCCTTAGCGTCGCTGAAATCGAGTTGCATGAAGTTTCCGGCAAGCTGGAAGAATTGCGTAGTTCGATTGCCCCGCTTGAACGCGAACTGGAAGAACTGGAAAAAGCCCAGGGCCAGCGCGAGCAACGTTGGAGCGAATTCAGCAGCGAGCTTTTGCAGTTGGAAGCGGCGCATGGACGGGCGGCATTGGAAACCCAGCGGGCTGATACCGAACTCGAAACTATTCGCCAGAAAGCGGCGGACGAACTCGCCCCCTCTTTTGGGGCAAGCGGCGGCCTAAACGATAGCCGGGCCGAACTTTTGGCTGACCCTTCGCAATGGCAAGAGTTGCTCGATATGGACGAGCGCGAAGCCCAGAAAAACGCCGAGAAAATCGAGCAATTGCGAAATAAATTAAGGCGTATCGGGGTGGTCAATCCTCTGGCGATGCAGGAGTATAAAGAAACCAAACAGCGACACGAATTCCTGACAGTGCAAATAACCGATTTACAGGAAACTTCAACCTCGTTGCGTAGCCTTATCAGACAACTGGATACGATTACCCAAACCCGTTTTGCTGAAACTTTCGAGCAAGTGGCCGAGCATTTCCGCAAATATTTTGGCCTGCTTTTTAATGGCGGCACGGCCAATCTGACTCTGAGTACCCCCGATAATCTGGCCGAAAGCGGCATCGAGATTATGGCCCAACCTCCCGGCAAACGTCAGCAAAATTTGGCCTTGCTCAGTGGCGGCGAACGCGCCCTAACCGCCGTCGCTTTGCTATTCGCTCTACTTGAAGTTAATCCGACCCCTTTCTGTGTTATGGACGAAGTAGACGCGGCCCTCGATGAAGCCAATGTCAACCGCTTTTGCCAGACCTTGAAATTATTATCCCAAAATACCCAGTTTATTGTTATTACCCACAACCGGGGAACAATCGAAGCGGCCCGGACTATTTATGGCGTTTCAATGGGAGCAGATAGCATTTCCAAAATTATTTCCTTGCGGGTTGATGAAGTGGCGGCTTTCCGCGAAAAAGGCGGCAAAGAACCCAAAAAACGCGAAAAGCTTAAAGAATTCGTTCCGGCGGGCGATTAATAACCAGAGATTTAGCTTTGAGCCAAAATTCCAGCCTCAAAGCTAAACTAAAACTTCGTTACCATCTCTTTTTGAGCTATAAACCCCTCTTTTGAGCTGTTATTGTATTAGGTGAACCTTAAAGCTATTTGTCAGTTGCTTAGGATGTGACCCACTTTTTTGTAATCTGAGCGTTAAAAGCAAAATCTTTATACTTTCTTGATGTTTTCCCCCTAATTTTTGATACCTCTTTGACCTTTTTAGAGGTTTAATTGGCCTGTGAAAAATATTACTAATAGCCTGAGTTTGGGAGGTAATGGCCGGAATGGACATTCTGATGGACGGGGTTTTTCTGCTTGTAACCCTGGGGTTCTTTGGGCTTTCGTGGGGGCTGGTAAAGCTGTGTGAACGGCTGGAAGTGAAATAGGCTGATTTAAAAAGAAAAGAGGGTGCAACAGGCACGTTTATGAATTTATTATATTTAATTGGGGCAGTAATTGCCCTGGCCCTGCTGGTTTACCTGGTAGTGGCCCTGCTCAAGCCGGAGTGGTTCGCATGACAACTAATGGTTTTATTCAAATCGGGCTTTACCTCTTGATTTTGCTGCTACTGGTAAAGCCGCTTGGCCTGTATATGGCCCGCGTTTATGAAGGGCAATCGGTGGGGATTGACCGGGTACTTGGCCCGGTGGAACGCTTCTTCTATCGCTTGAGCGGGGTCAAGCCACAAGAAGAAATGAACTGGAAAATTTACGCCCTGTCCTTTTTGCTGTTCAATTTGTTTGGGCTGATAATTGTTTATTTGCTGCAAAGAATACAGGCCATTTTGCCGCTTAACCCGCAAAATTTGGCGGCGGTCTCGCCCGATTCGTCCTTTAATACTGCCGCCAGCTTTGCGACCAATACCAACTGGCAGGGCTATAGCGGCGAAACTACGATGAGCTATCTAACTCAAATGCTGGCCCTGACCGTCCAAAACTTTGTCTCGGCGGCTTGCGGTATGGCGGTATTAGTGGCTTTTATTCGAGGTATTCGGGGACGTTCAGCCCAAACTATCGGTAATTTTTGGGTAGATTTGACCAAAAGTATTCTTTATATTTTATTGCCGCTTTCAATATTGCTGGCAATTATTTTGATGTCACAGGGAGTGGTACAAACTTTTGACAGCTATCAAACTGTTAATTTGTTGCAGCCAGCCAAAGATGCCAACAGTAAAGATATACTTCAGCAAGTGGTCGCGCTTGGCCCGGCAGCCTCACAAATTGCTATCAAGCAATGGGGTACAAACGGGGGTGGCTTCTTTAACGTCAACTCAGCTCATCCTTTTGAGAACCCGACTCCTTTCTCGAATTTAATCGAGATGCTGGCGATTTTGGTTATTCCGGCGGCTTTGTGCTACACCTTTGGCAAAATGGTGGGCGATGTCCGGCAAGGTTGGGCTATACTAACCGCGATGACCTTAATTTTCGTGGTGCTGCTGGCGGTCAATGTTGGGGCAGAGCAAGGCGGCAACCCGCTTTTAGCCCAAATGGGCGTAAACCAGACGGCCAGCGAGGTTATGCCCGGTGGCAATATGGAAGGCAAGGAATCCCGCTTTGGTATCGTCAATTCTGCTATTTGGGCGACGGCTACTAGTGCCGCTTCTAACGGCTCGGTCAACTCTATGCACGATTCGTATACCCCACTGGGCGGATTTGTCCCGATGTGGTTGATTGAATTGGGCGAGGTAATTTTCGGTGGGGTTGGTTCGGGCTTGTATGGGATGCTTATCTTTGCGATTTTGGCGGTTTTTATTGCCGGATTAATGGTCGGGCGCACGCCAGAATATTTGGGCAAGAAAATCGAAGCTTTTGAAATGAAAATGGCTTCGCTGGTAATTCTGATACCACCACTAATAATACTGCTCGGTTCGGCGATTGCGGTAATTGCTCCTGCCGGAAAAGCGGCGGTTGCCAACGGGGGCGCACACGGCTTTAGCGAAATTCTTTACGCTTTTTCGTCGGCGGGTAACAATAACGGTAGTGCCTTTGCCGGATTAAGTGCCAATAATCCCTTTTACAATATTGCGCTGGGCATTGCCATGCTGTTTGCCCGTTACTGGCTGGCTATTCCAGTGCTGGCAATTGCCGGGTCGCTGGCCCGCAAAAAAACTGTGCCGGTTGGCTCTGGTACTTTGCCCACCCACACCCCCCTGTTTGTCACGCTTTTGATTGCGGTGGTGGTGGTGGTCGGGGCTTTGACCTTTATCCCGGCTCTGGCACTTGGGCCGATTGTGGAACATTTACAACTTTTTAAGTAAAGCTTTAAGTAAAGCCAAGAAGATAAAATAAGAGAAATCAGGATAAAGAAAATGTCAATGCAAGTTGAAACCAAAGCCAAAGTCCGCCCATTATTCGAGCCAACAATGGTACGTGGGGCAATCGGGGAGGCTTTCAAGAAACTAGACCCGCGTGTCCAGCTACGTAACCCGGTAATGTTTGTGGTTGAGGTCGGTAGTGCCTTGACGACGGTACTGGGTATTCAGGCTCTTTTTGGTAGCGGTGAAGCTTCCGCCGGGTTTATTTTGGGGATTAGTTTGTGGCTCTGGTTTACGGTTTTGTTTGCCAACTTTGCCGAAGCGATGGCCGAGGGGCGCGGTAAAGCTCAGGCCGAATCGCTTCGCAAAGCCAAACGCGATATTAACGCCAAAAAGCTGCGTCAGCCCAAATACGGTGCGGCTTTCGATATTGTATCGGCGGCAGTTTTGCGTAAAGATGATGTGGTACTAATCGAGGCGGGCGATACTATTCCCGGCGACGGCGAAGCTATCGAAGGGGTGGCCTCAGTGGATGAAAGCGCAATTACTGGCGAAAGTGCGCCGGTAATCCGGGAAAGTGGCGGAGACCGTAGCGCGGTTACGGGCGGGACACGGGTACTTTCAGACTGGCTGGTAATGCGAATTACCGCCAATCCCGGCGAAACCTTTTTAGACCGTATGATTAGTATGGTCGAAGGGGCGAAACGGCAAAAAACCCCAAACGAAATCGCCCTGAACATTTTGCTTTCGGCCCTGACCATTATCTTTTTGCTGGCAACTGTAACTTTGCTGCCTTTCTCGCTTTACAGCGTGGAAGCTGCCGGGAAAGGTACGCCGATTACTGTAACAGTATTGGTAGCCCTTTTGGTTTGCCTTATCCCAACTACGATTGGCGGGCTTTTGTCGGCTATCGGTATTGCTGGGATGGACAGAATGATACAGGCCAACGTTATTGCAACGTCAGGCCGGGCGGTTGAAGCGGCAGGTGATGTGGATGTACTACTTTTGGACAAAACTGGCACAATTACGCTAGGCAACCGTCAGGCTACTGCTTTTCTGCCCGCCGATGGGGTAAACGAACGCGATTTGGCCGATGCCGCCCAGCTTTCTTCGCTGGCCGATGAAACGCCGGAAGGCCGCAGCATTGTGGTGCTGGCAAAAGAAAAATATAACATCCGGGAGCGCAATGTACACGAGATGGGCGCAACTTTTGTGCCATTTACTGCCCAAACCCGGATGAGCGGAGTAGATTTGAACGGACGCTGCGTGCGTAAAGGGGCGGCTGATTCTATCGAAGCTTATGTGAAAAGCCAGGGCGGGCAATTTCCGACCAGCCTGAGAGAAAGTGTGGAATATGTCGCCAGAGCGGGTGGTACGCCTTTGGTAGTAGCCGAAAACAGCCGGGTGCTGGGGGTAGTGCAATTAAAGGATATTGTCAAGGGCGGTATCAAGGAACGGTTTGCTGAACTACGGCGCATCGGTATCAAAACCATTATGATTACCGGCGATAACCCGCTTACTGCCGCCGCGATTGCCGCCGAAGCAGGCGTTGACGATTTTCTGGCTCAAGCCACTCCTGAAGCCAAATTAAAGCTTATCCGGGAAACTCAGGCGGGCGGCAGATTGGTGGCAATGACGGGCGACGGTACAAACGATGCACCGGCGTTGGCTCAGGCCGATGTAGCTGTCGCCATGAATACGGGAACGCAAGCCGCCAAGGAAGCCGGTAACATGGTAGATTTGGACTCGAACCCGACCAAGTTAATCGAAATTGTCGAGATTGGCAAGCAATTACTTATGACGCGCGGTGCGCTGACTACTTTCAGTATCTCAAACGATATTGCCAAATATTTTGCGATTATTCCGGCGGCTTTTGCCAGCACTTACCCGGAGCTAAATACTTTGAACGTTATGCGGCTAACTTCGCCCAACAGCGCGATTTTATCGGCAGTAATCTTTAATGCCTTGATTATCATCTTTTTGATACCACTGGCTTTGCGCGGGGTGAAGTATCGCCCGGTTCCTGCCGCCCGCTTGCTACGCGATAACTTGTTGATTTACGGACTGGGCGGTTTAATCATACCGTTTATCGGTATCAAGATTATTGATTTAGTGCTGACAGTGTTGGGGCTGGCTTAAACAGAAAGACAGGCGAGTTTATGACCAAAGTTAGCAAAGGCAAGTTATGGTGGAGTGGGCTTTCTATTGTTGTTTTGCTAATAATTCATCTTGTGGTTAAGTCAGAAGAAGTTCGGCGCATACTGTACATTGCAATCAGTCTGGCACTTGGGCTGGTTTTGCTGGTAATAAATTGGGCTGCTTCTCCAGTCAAAGATTGGGAAGAAGCCCAACAGTACCAGCTAGTGCAAGATGAGCAAATTAGGCCAAAGCCGGAAGATGTGAAGATTAAAAAAGAAGCTGAAAAAGAAGCTGAACGTTTGGATTTAGGTCGGTTGGCCTGGGTCGCAGGTCAGGTTTTTAAGAAAGAAATGACAAAGGTAAAAGGTACAAAACATGTTTAAACAAGTTCGGCCCGCGCTGGTAATGCTCGGCTTGCTAACACTGCTGACCGGGGTAGTTTATCCTTTAGTTGTAACCGGGATTGGGCAAGTGGTTTTTAATAAACAGGCTAACGGCAGCTTTATTGAGCAAAACGGTAAAATTGTTGGCTCAGAATTAATCGGCCAAAATTTCGATGACCCTAAATATTTTTGGGGCAGACTTTCGGCTACATCGGCGTTTCCCTATGATGCCAGTGCCTCGTCTGGCTCGAATCTTGGGCCAACCAATTCTAAATTGCAGGATGCAGTCAAAGCCCGGATGGATACCCTGAAAGCGGCTGACCCTACTAACACCGCACCCGTCCCGGTGGATTTGGTAACGGCTTCGGCCAGTGGCCTTGACCCCCAAATCAGCCCGGCAGCAATCGAATATCAGGTGCGGCGGGTAGCCCAGGCACGCGGGCTGGACGAAAACCGGGTGCAGCAAGTAATTAGCCAGTACACCGAAAACCGCCAATTGGGTATTTTGGGTGAACCGACGGTAAACGTGCTAAAATTGAACCTGGCCTTAGATAAGCTAAAGTAAGCTGTGGTACGGCTAACTTTGTCTCAGCTTTTCCAATTCTTCAGCCTTAAAACCGTTCTGCTTAAAAAAACCCGGTATTGTAGTGCTGGATGTACCTTATCAGTTAAGATGAAGATTGAAAATTATTGAAAATTATGGATAAGGAACAAAGACCCGACCCGGATGCATTGCTGGCTCAGGTACAGGCCGAAGAAAGCAAGCGGCAGCGCGGTAAACTTAAAATCTTTTTTGGGGCGGCGGCAGGCGTAGGTAAAACTTATGCAATGCTGGAAGCGGCCCACGCCCAGCGTAATCAAGGTATCGAAGTTGTGGCGGGTTACATTGAAACCCATAAACGGGCCGAAACCGAAGCATTACTGGCGGGTTTGGAGCAATTGCCCGTCAAATCGATGAGCTATCGCGGAGCGACTTTACCCGAATTTGATTTGGATGCCGCCTTATTGCGCCACCCGGCCCTGCTTTTGGTCGATGAGCTGGCCCATACTAACGCGCAGGGTTCGCGGCACGCTAAACGCTGGCAAGATGTGGATGAGCTTTTGGAGGCCGGGATTAACGTTTACACTACCGTTAATGTCCAGCATCTCGAAAGCCTCAACGATGTAGTAGCCCAAATTACGGGCGTGATTGTCCGCGAAACTGTGCCAGATTCGTTTATTGAACAGGCCGACGAGCTGGAACTGATTGATTTGCCGCCAGATGATTTATTGCGCCGCCTCCGGGAAGGCAAGGTATATGTAGCGCAGCAGGCCGAGCAAGCCACCCGCAGCTTTTTTCGCAAAGGTAATTTGATTGCTCTGCGAGAACTGGCTTTGCGTTCTACGGCTGACCGGGTGGATGCCCAGATGCAAAGCTATATGCGCGACCACGCTATTGCTAATACCTGGCCGGTTAATGAGTGTATTCTGGTTTGCGTCAACCCCGACCCGGCTTCGATTCAGTTAGTACGGGCCGCCCGCCGCATGGCTACCCGCCTTAAAGCCCGCTGGATTGTGGCCTATGTCGAAACTCCGGCTCATTTGCGGTTGCCCGACTATAAACGTGACCGCCTGACCCATATTTTGCGGCTGGCCGAACAATTGGGGGCGGAAACCGTTAGCTTGAGCGGAAGCAGTATTAGTGAAGAAATCCTGAATTATGCCCGCACTCGCAATGCTACCAAAATTGTGGTTGGTAAACCAACCCGTCCCCGCTGGAAAGAGCTTTTAAGCGGTTCAACAGTTGATACACTGGTACGCAAAAGTGGCTTGATTGATGTTTATGTTATTCACGGTGAATTTAACGATAGCGAGAGCTTGCCGCCGCGTCGTTTGGTACGTACCAGCAAATGGTCGAATTATGGTTGGGGCGGATTAGTAATAGTCGCCTTTACCGGTATAGCTCAACTTTTTCAATCTACTCTGGAACGCTCAAATTTGGTTATGCTTTATCTGTTAGCGGTGGTGCTGGTAGCGGTGCGTTTTGGGCGCGGGCCGTCAATTCTGGCTTCTGTTCTGGCGGTGGCCGCCTTTGACTTTTTCTATGTACCGCCTTATTTAACTTTTGCCGTTTCGGATACCCAATATTTTGTTACTTTTGGCGTAATGCTGGTGGTGGCGGTGGTAATCAGTAGCCTGACCGGGCAAATCCGTTTGCAGGCGGTAGCCGCCCGCCAGCGCGAACGCCGCACCGCCGCCCTTTACTCAATGAGCCAGGAGTTGGCCCGTACCCGTGGTCAGGAGCAATTGCGGGCAATTGCAGTCCGCAACGTTGGCGAAGTTTTTGAGGGTGAAGTAATTGTACTTTTGCCCGATGTTGAGGGAAAACTCAGGGCCGGAGAAAGTAGCTCACCAAGCTTTATCAGAGATGAGGCCGAATTAGCGGTGGCACGCTGGGTTTTTGAGCATGGGCAAATGGCTGGGCAAGGGACAGATACTCTGCCGGGAGCGCAGGCTCTTTATTTGCCGTTGCTGGCTTCGCAACGGGCCTCAGTAGGAGTATTGGCGGTTTACTACGACCCAAAGAACCAGTTACTTAGCCCGGAGCAACTTCATCTTTTGGAAAATTTCGCCACTCAAACTGCGCTGGCAATTGAGCGCGATTACCTGACCGAAGAAACCCGCCGTTCGCAAGTACAAATCGAAACCGAACAATTGCGTAATGCACTACTTAGTTCCGTTTCACACGATTTGCGAACACCTCTGGCGACCATTACCGGGGCGGCCAGTAGTTTGTTAGAAGATGGTAAAAGTTTGAGCCAGGAAACCCGCCGTGAATTGCTAATGGCAATCTATGAGGAAGCTGGGCGTTTGAACCGATTGGTTGGAAATTTGCTGGATATGACCCGACTGGAGTCGGGGGCGGTGCAGGTTAAGAAAGAATGGCAACCTCTGGAAGAGGTAATTGGTACTGCGCTGGCCCGTCTGGAAAATACCAATCAAGCCTTGAACGCGACCCATCCTGTGAACGTCAAATTACCGCCGGATTTACCGCTAGTCCCTTTGGATGAAGTATTAATCGAGCAAGTTTTGATAAACCTTTTGGAAAACGCCCTTAAATATACTCCGCCCGGCACTCCTATCGAAATTTCGGCAACGGCCCAGCCTCAGTTGATAACGGTAGCGGTATCAGACCGAGGGCCAGGGCTGGCGACGGGCGAAGAAAAACAAATCTTTGATAAATTCTATCGGGCTAAATCCGGGAAAGCCAATGGCGGGGCGGGGCTGGGCCTAACGATTTGTCGGGGGATAGTTGAGGCACATAGCGGGCAGATTAGGGCTGAAAATCGTTTTGGCGGCGGGGCAGTTTTTAGTTTTACCCTGCCACTGGAAGGCCATCCCCCTCGGCCCGAAAATTTGCTGGGTTGAAAAGGTTCAGGTTGTTATGGCAGAAGGCCCGCTAATATTAATAATCGAAGATGAAGCGCAAATTCGCCGCTTTTTGCGGGCCTCTCTGAGCAGTAACGATTATCGTTTGCAGGAAGCGGTTAGCGGCGAGGAGGGGCTAACCAAAGCCGCTACTTTCCAGCCGGATTTGATTATCCTTGATTTGGGCTTACCCGATATTGATGGGCTGGAAGTAACCCGCCGATTGCGCGAGTGGACGGCCTTACCCATCATTGTACTTTCGGCGCGGGGTCAGGAACAGGACAAGGTGGGCGCACTGGATGCCGGAGCAGACGATTATCTGACCAAACCTTTTGGAGTAGCCGAACTTTTGGCGCGGCTACGGGTCGCTTTGCGCCATTCCAGCAAAAACGGGTCAGAGCAAGTTGCGCCACTTTTCGTTTCGGGTAAATTAAGCGTAGATTTAGCCCGCCGACAAGTAAGCCTGAATAAGCAGGAAATTCACCTTACCCCGATTGAATACAAGTTGCTGGCAACCCTGATAAAGCACGCTGGAAAAGTCGTAACCCATAACCAGCTTCTGCGGGAGGTCTGGGGGCCGGGCTATGCCGAGGAAACCCATTACTTACGAGTCTATATGGGGCAACTTCGGCACAAGCTGGAAACCGAACCGGCCCGGCCACGCTATATTTTAACCGAGCCAGGGGTTGGCTATCGCCTGCGGGCTGATTGAGCTTTGGCAAAAAGTGCTTGTTTCACAAATAAAAAAAAGAGGACTTCTCCCAAGCGGAGAAGTCCTCTTTGGTTGGGACTAGATTTAACTAGGCGAAGTAGCCCGTTACGTCCAGTACCAAATCTACGGTTTGGAAGGTGTAGATGTTGATGCTACCATCACTGCCTAACATCATTTTGGAGCTGTTGGACAGGTAACGGCTGGCCTGGAAGATTAGACTGGTACTAACCGTGCGGTTTGCGCCAGTCGGGTCGGTTGGGCCAGGATAAATCGTGATAAAACCTGTGTTGGCCGATTTCGCGCCCATACTGCCTTCTACTACTTTGGCGTTACCTGGAATACTAACCGATTGGTAAGTAACCCCGGTCATAGCCAGGTTGCGAGATGTGCCATCTACAACCGTACCACCACCATTAGTATAGGCCGTACCGCCGCGAGTATCCATTACCCGCATTTGAGCCGGAAGCGGATAATACATCAGACCACCTGCTACGTTTGCGGTGTAGGGCAAGTAGTAGCCAGTAATATCTACCACTACATCCGTGGTGGTAAAGGCAAAGATGTTCATCGTGCCGTCAGTACCCAGGTTCATAATCAGAGAGTTTGAAAGGTACTCACCGCCGTTAAACACCACGTTCGATGCTACCGGCCAGTTAGCCGCCGTCGGGTCAGCCGGGCCGGGATAGAGGGTCAAGTAACCCGCGCCACTTGGTACTGCTACTTGCGTATTGCCAGTTAGGGCTTTAGCACCAGCCGGAATAGTTGTACCACCAATGGTCATACCAGCCATCATAAAGTTTACACTGCTGCCTTTTTTGACTGAGGCTTTAGTGTTGTAGAAAGCCGGGTCGCCACGAGTATCAATGGCCCGGACTGGTTTGCTCAAGGGATAGTAGA
The DNA here is from genome assembly GCA_038323095.1 of Chloroflexia bacterium. Taxonomy (GTDB): domain Bacteria; phylum Chloroflexota; class Chloroflexia; order Chloroheliales; family Chloroheliaceae; genus L227-5C. The sequence continues at coordinate 29,879 of JBBQGP010000042.1, forward strand.
GCAAGCCGGTATCGGTTCGGTTGCCATTGTTCGGGTCGGGCGTACCAAGCGGAGCATAGTAGCCGTAGATGTCCAACACTACATTAACACTAGCCGAAGCATAGATGTTGACACTACCATCGTTGCCCAGCGTCATGTTTGCGCTGTTGGTTAGGTAAGGCTGGCCGGAGTTGTAGTTCATCGTGGCCGCCAAAGGCATAGTTGTACCGTTCGGGCCAGGATAAACTGTCAGGAAGCCACTGCTGGCTGGTTCGGCAATAGTAGTAGTAGCCTCTACCGCTTTAGCTGCCGCCGGGATTTTCACGCCTTGATAGGTCTGGTTTCCAATTACCAGATTACGCGCCGTGCCACCCGCAATTGCACCAGGGCCGACATTCAAGGCTGCCCCAGCGGGACGAGTGTCCAGCACCCGGATAGGCTTTGGAAGCGGGTAGTAAAGCAAGCCTTGCTGACTGCCACTCCCGGTGTTCGTCATTGGTACATTGAAAGTAGCACCACCCGGTACGCTGGCAACTACGTTGTAAGAACCAACGTTGATGTTAGCGGTAAAGGTTGGCATAGTAGCTTGACCGTTGGCATCGGTGGTTGCCGTCGCCGTCTTTGCGCCACCCGCGAAAGTACCGCTTGGGCCGGTAGCCGGGGCAGTGAAGGTCACAACTACACCAATCGCCAGATTGCCACTGCCATCTTTTACGGTTACTACCGGCTTATTGGTAAATACGGTAGTAATCGGTGCGCTGCTGGCGGTAGACGAACCTGTAATGCTGCCCGGTGCGCCCGCCGTGTTGGTCAAGGCTACCGTGCCACTGGCTGCACCACTGGTGATAGTCATATTGTAAGTACCAGCCGTAGTATTGGCGGTGATAGCCGGAGCAGTCGCTACCCCACTAGCATCCGCCGTGACGGTTTTGCTGGTAAGACCACCTGCGAAAGTTCCACTCGCGCCACTGGCGGGCAGCGTAAAGGTAACGGATGCACCAGGTACAGGATTGTTGTTACTATCCTTGACCGTTGCGGTAAAGGTCGAGGTGAAAGCTGTGTTTACTACGGTTGTATCGGTGGTTGGGCTAACCGTAATGCTACCCGCGCTACCCGCCGTATTATTCATCGGCACATTAACAGTAGTGGAAATACCACCAGTAGTAATGCTGGCAACGATATTGTAGGCTCCGGCGATAGCGTTGGCGATAAAACCTGGCAAGGTTACTTTACCGGCTGCATCGGTTGTCCCGGTAATGGTCAAAGGACCATTAGCCCCAAACGTACCACTCGCTCCGCTATTCGGCGCAGTAAAGGTCACAACTTTATTGGCAACAGGGTTGCCATATTGGTCAACTACTGTTACTACTGGGGGAGTACCCGGCTGGTTATTGACCTGAACATTGGTAGGAGTAGCCGAAGCGTTAATCGCTGTGGCCGCACCCGCCGTGTTGGTCAAGGCTACCGTGCCACTGGCTGCACCACTGGTGATAGTCATATTGTAAGTTCCGGCTGTAGTATTGGCCGTGATTGCCGGAGCAGTCGCTACGCCACTACCATTCGCGGTTACAGTAACAGTCTTGACACCACCCGCAAACGTACCACTCGCGCCACTGGGGGGCAGCGTGAAAGTGACGGACGCACCAGGTACAGGATTGTTACTGGCATCCTTAACTGTTGCGGTAAAGGTCGAGGCAAAAGCTGTGTTTACTACGGTTGTATCGGTGGTCGGATTGGCCGTAAGGCTGGCGGCTGTACCTACTGTGTTGGTCATCGGCACATTGGCCGAAATCCCGCCTGGAATACTGGCAGCGACGCTGTAAGAACCAACCGTACCGTTAGCGGTAAAAGTTGGCATAGTTGCAACACCACTGGCATTGGTGGTAGCCGTAGCGGTTAAGGACGGGCCTGCAAAGCTACCACTCTGTCCGCTACCCGGTGCGGTGAAGGTAACAACTATCCCGCTTACCGGGTTGCCATTGGCATCATTTACCGTTACCGCCGGAGAAGGAGAGAAAGCGGTAGTGATTGCGGTGCTGGCAGGGCTGGCTGGTGGCACAAT
>JBBQGP010000043.1:0-31898 GCA_038323095.1 Chloroflexia bacterium
GGTCGCCCGGTAACGCTTTCTGATTTGAGCCATCAGGTAAATTTGCACGTCAGCACCGTTCATCGTTTGCTGGCAACTTTAATCGAGCGAAATTACGCCCGCCAGGATGATAACACCGGGCGTTACCTGATTGGCCCGCGCTTGCTCGAACTTTCTAGCGGATTGCCCGACCAATACGATGTCCGGGCGGAGGCCCATCCTGTTCTGGAAAAGCTTTCGGCCCAAATCGGCGAAACTGCCAATCTTTCGGTACGGAGTGGCGATAATCTGGTCTATATTGACCAGGTGCAAAGCGAAAAATTGGTACGTATGTTTACCCGCGTTGGCTCAAGCGCACCGCTTTACTGTACCGGGGCCGGCAAGCTTTTTCTGGCTTACGGCCCGGCAGATAATTTTGAGCGTGAATTTAACCGCTATTTGCTGGAAAATCGGCTCGAACCGCGCACCCCGCATACTCTGGTGCGTCCCCCAAGTTTGCGCGAGGAATTGCGGCGCATCAAGGAACGGGGCTATAGCTTTGACAATGAAGAAATGGAAGAAGGGGTGATTTGCGTCGCTGCCCCGATTTTCGATAAAGCCGGGCAAATTACCGCCGCCATCAGCGTAAGCGGGCCGGGCAGCCGGGGACATATTTTAGGAGCGGTTGAGCCGGTACAGAAAGCCGCCGAAGCAATTTCGGAGCGATTAGGCTATAAAGCCAGCTAAACAAGCTACTTCAAGGCACAAAGCAAAAGCTGGTTTTATCCAGCAAGTTCGTGATAGAATTAACACGTGATTCTGAGCAAAGCAAGTTTCAGTAAACCAGTAAAGCAAAGGACAGTTTAAAATGGCGGCGCATACCGTAAAAGTTTATGCTACAGTTTGGTGTGAGGACTGCAAGCGCGTTCGCAAGTTTTTAGGCGAGCAAAAAGTAAATTATGATTTTGTAGACATTGAGCGCGAACCGAGCGGCCTTTTCTATGTTGAGCGTTTGAACAAAGGCAAAATTATTGTTCCGACCATTATTATTGATGACGAAGTTTACCCCAATCCCAGCAATATCCAGATGGCAGCCGCTTTGGGCCTTCAGGTTAAAGCCCAACGGCCTTTTTACGAGCTGATAATTATCGGGGGTGGCCCTTGCGGGCTGGCGGCGGCTCTTTTTGCTGCTCAGGAACAAATTGACTCGCTGGTAATCGAAGGGGCGGGGCTAGGCGGTCAGGCCGGACTTACCGAAAGGCTGGATAATTATCCTGGCTTTCCCGAAGGCATAACTGGTAACGAATTTGCCGAAAGACTGGTAATGCAGGCCAATCGCTTTGAGGTAGAAATGCTTTCGGCTCAAATGGTCGAAGATATTAGCGTAGATGGCCGTTACAAGATTTTACGAACTCTCAACGGCGACGAATACCGCGCCCACGCCATTTTAATCGCTACTGGCTCAAAGTATCGTCGCTTGAACATTCCGGGTGAGGCTGAACTAAACGGGGCGGGCGTACATTACTGCTCGACTTGCGACGCGCCTTTTTACAAAGGGCAGGAATTAATCGTGATTGGCGGCGGCAATAGCGCGGCGGAAGAAAGCCTTTTCCTGGCTAAATTCGCCTCCAAAGTTACCATGCTGGTTTGGCACGAGCAAATGACTGCCTCCAAACTTTTGCAGCAAAAAGTATTGGAACACCCCAAAATCGAAGTGTTTTATCATAGCGAAGCCAAAGAATTTCGGGGAACAGGTCGTCTTGAAAGTGTTTTTGTCCACAATAGCGAGTCCAACGAAGATTTTGAGATTAAAGCCGCCGGGTGCTTTATCTTTATCGGTCTGGTGCCAAACGCCAATTTTGTAACGGGCAAAGTCAGTAAGGACGCAGGTGGCTTTTTGCTAACCGGGGCAAACCTCGAAACCAATATGTCAGGGGTGTTTGCTGCCGGAGATGTACGGAGCGGCAATATTAAGCAAGTACCAACCGCCGCCGGAGAAGGTACAATGGCCGCCTTTATGATTCAACGCTATTTGCAAACCATTTAGAATTAGCATTTTCGCTTTGGGCTAACCAGTCGGCCCAAAGCGAAAGGTAAAAGGGCTTTCAGGGGCTACCCCTGTAACACCGATAGAGTGTTCCTTGTACCCCTTTGCGGAAGTTTTCAAGGAACAAATCCCAAAATTATTTCCTGTTTTTCCTCATTATATGTTATAATACAATCAACTAAGCTTTGTTCAAACTGGCAGTTGCAAATATTCACTTTTCCATTTTCAAAGTCTTTTTATTTAGCAAAATTTAACAGGAGGATTGGCGCATGAGCGCGAGGTTTAGCGGGTTGTGGCGGCATCCCGATTTTATGAAGTTATGGGTCGGCGAAACTGTTTCGGTTTTTGGTTCACAAATAACCATGCTGGCTTTGCCGCTAACGGCGGTGCTGGTGTTAAACGCCACCCCCAGCCAGATGGGGTTTTTGACGGCGATTGAATTTGCGCCTTTTTTGATATTAAGCCTTTTCGCGGGGGTTTGGGTAGACCGCTTGCCGCGCCGCCCGATTTTGATGATTTCTAACATTGGGCGAACCTTGTTGCTTGGCTCTATCCCGCTTGCTTCGATGCTGGAAGTTCTAACCATCGAATATCTTTACGTGGTCGGCTTGTTCGTAGGCATAATGACCGTCTTTTTCGATGTGGCATATCAGGCTTATTTGCCCGCGCTGGTTGACCGCGACCAGTTGGTCGAAGGCAACGCCAAGCTTGAAGTTAGCCGCTCGGTGTCGTATGTGGCCGGCCCGGGCTTGGCCGGGCTTCTGGTACAGCTAATTACCGCGCCTTTTGCCATTGCGCTGGACGCGCTTTCCTTTTTGTTTTCATCTATTTGTATCGGCCTGATTCGCAAACCCGAACCAGCCAAAACAGTTAGCCAGCAGCAGCAAAAGAAAAACGTTTGGGCCGAAATCGGCGAAGGCTTGGGGGTTGTTTTTGGCAATCCGCTTTTGCGCTCGATTGCGGGTTGCACCGGCACAAGCAATCTTTTTGGCAATATCGGGCAAGCGGTTTTTACTATTTTTGTGGTGCGCGAATTGGGGATTGGGCCGGCTTTACTCGGTATTATTTTCGCGGTGGGCAGCGTGGGCGGGATGATAGGGGCAGTGCTGGCGGGATGGGTCGCCAAACGCTTTGGTGTTGGCCCAACGATTGTAGTCTCGGCTTTTTCCTTTGGGATAGCGGCCTGTTTTACACCCTTTGCTACCAAACCACTTGAGTTTGCTATCCCGATTTTAATTATCGGGCAGTTTATTATGACAGTTGGAGGCCCAATTTACAACATTACTCAGGTTAGTTTGCGACAGGCGATAACTCCGCACCGTTTGCAAGGGCGCATGAACGCCAGTATGCGGTTTTTGGTCTGGGGAACAATGCCGATTGGTTCAATAATCGGCGGGTTTTTGGGTGAAAGTATCGGCCTGCGTCCGACTTTAATAGTGGCGGCAGTCGGTAGTTTTATCTCATTTTTGTTCGTCGCCTTCTCACCTGTCCGTCACCTGACCGAACAACCCGCCCCCGTCAACGAAGAAAACGAACCCGCTCCGGCGGCGATGTAGTTTTGAGTTTTGATTTGGAAGAAGGGTTGTCTGTTGTTAAAGGGAATGGAGTTACGGGTGATTAGCTTGGGGCTAAAGGCCCAGGCTCAGAAGGCAAAAGTAACCTAAAGGTCACTATTTAGGCAGGTTGGTCGGGGAAGTTGTAGGGCGCTTCAGCGTACTTCAGTCTGCTTAAACTGGGGTTTTAACCCCAGGAAGTTGACCCGGATTTTTGTAGGATACGCCTTTGGCTCAATCGTTCCAGTCCTTTAGGGCCGTTTTAATGTTATTAGCCCCGCCTTTTAAGGCCGGGACACTACGCTAAAGCCACAAGATAATCTAGGCTGACCAAATTATCGAGGGCTTGGGAATGGCGGTCAGGGCGGACGATTATTTGCAAAGTGTGATTGCTCGCGCTCAAATTACCCTGACTAAATAAAAGCTGACCGGAGCGGGTCGAAATCGAATAAAGTTCGAGCGAGGCTACTAGCGCATTATCCAGATAAACATCGGCGCGACCACCTTCAGGGCGGGTGATGCCAAACCAGCTAATTGCCGAACCACTAAATTTGTAAGTCAGAGTTGCGCCAGCCGTGGCCGAACGGGTTTCGGTACTGCTCAAGCTATTTGAACTGGGGATAGTTTTCCAGCCATAACTATAGGTCAGGGTTGGAGAACTATCATCAACGTAATCCTGATTGACTACCATAGCATCCACCAGCGTAACAGGTCGAGTCGGAATAGCGGTACAACTCCAATTGCCGGGACAATGTTCGATTAACGCCCCTTGTGTGACCAGCCGTAATTTATGGTTAGCCAAAGGCAAATCACCCCGATAATAAATCAGGCTACGGGTTTTGGTTTCGCCCTCGCGCCATTGGTCAACTCTTTGCTGAAAAACGCCATCAATGTAAACATCGGTAACTCCGGCTTGCTGGGAAAGCGGCCCAATCCATGCTAAAGACGTGCCGTAAAAAGAAAAATCAAGGCTATCGCCGACATTGGTACTTTGGGCGATTGTCCCACTCTGGCTGCTGCTGTCGCTGGGATGCGTCCAGTTCGGGCTATAGTTCAAGACCGGGTTGCCGTCTTTGGCATAGCTCAGGGGTGTTACCGCAGGCTGGATTAAATCAGTCATAGCGGTAGCATCCCAGCCATAATCCGCCACAAATTTGTAACTTAGCCAGGTGTAGCCGCCGTCGCCCCAATATGTACCCCATTGATTTACTATCCGAAACGCGCCCAAACCGTCCTTGCTCGAAATAGTATCATCATAACCAACCACGGTTATTTCGTGGTCGCCCCGGTAGCTCAGGGAATTAGTAGGCGTAGTTGCTACCGAAGTTGGGGTATGCCCGACATTATCCCAGGTATCGTAGACAGGAAGGGTCAGCACAAAGACATCGCCCAAAGCTAAATACTGGCGCAAAGTATCGATTGTAGCGGGCGGGTTGGGCGATTTGCCGGGAATAACGCCGGAATTATAAAAAAGATAGGCCCATGATTTAGCCCGGTACTGGTTTGCCGCCGAAAACAGCGATACGCCCGGTTTGGTGCGATAGTCTGAAAGCACATAAGGAAAATCGGCGATTGAAACATTGCCGGTATTTTTGAGCAAATCAAAGGCATCGGAAGGCCAGGAACCGTTGTCCGCTCCGCCGTTGATTTGATTATAAACAAAAGAGGGGCTGAATTGATGCGCCGGGACGGTTAGCGACCAATTTCTTTCACGGTATTCCTGAATAGTTTTGTAATAATAGCCTACAGCCCAACCGACGCAGCTACCCTGCCCGCCCTGATTACCGACTGGCGGGACAAACGCGCTGTAATCTATTTTAGCGGGCAAACTACTGGCCGGGCCAGTCGCGGCGTTTAGTTCGGGTAACGCTATTTTGGGAGCAGTTTTAATACCGGGACTAAGATTAGCCCGTCGCGCTCCCAAGCCCCAGGCGTAACTACCTTCGGAAGAAACCACGGGCGCGGGGGCAAGTTCGTCTGCCGCTACTATCGAAAAAGGCCATATTAGACTAATGAAAATTAGCGATAAAACAAGTAAGATTGCACGATTATTTTTAGTTAAAAATTGTTTCATTATTACCATTCGAGTAACAGGTTTTACAGGGCGATTACTACACTACCAGCGTATTTGTCGCTCTCCAAAAAATTGGGGGGTCAAAAACCCTCAATTCAAAAGAGAGCCAGAATTTGCCCACTGGCCGATGTTAGCATTAAACCATTCAGGCCAACGATTTACAATAGTAGCTTAGTCCTTAAAGTGAATTATCAGTAAATTGATGGGAAGCGGGAGTTACCAACGGGAAATCAAGGGTCGGGCCAATAATCCGGGCTTTCGTCATTAGTTCCTGCACATAATCATACGAATAGATTTGCTGGTAAGGCAACTTTACCGGGTCGAGAAAGCGCACCAACCCGCTATCAAAGCCGTTGCCTTTTGGGTTAAGCTTACCGCCGATGGGCCGCGCCAGAAAAAAGTGCATTTGAGAATGAACCGCCCGGCCTGTCGGCATAATTCGGTAACTGTCCTGCACATCCAGAAGTGGGCCGACTTCGATTTCCAGCCCGGTTTCTTCAAGCACTTCTCGCCGAACCGCATTTTCCAGCGTTTCGCCCTTGTTCAAACCCCCACCCGGCAAAGCCCATCTGGTATCCAGCGTTTCGGAACAAGTCAGCAGCAATTTCCCTTCTTCGTTAAAAATCAGGGCATAAGCTGCCGAGCGAAACCCCAAACTTTGCGGGGGTAGCCAACGCCCCTTCAAATCAGGCCGTCCGGCATGGGGGCAGTAAACATATTCGGAACGGGGCGTAACCAAACGCCCTGGCAAATACTGCTTGAAAAGATTCCAAACTTCGTGAAAAGCTTCTTTCCGAAAACGTGCATCGGTCAGCGAGTTTTTGATAATATGATAGTAAAAACTGAAGGCCACTATAATCCTTTAACTTACCGCTACTTTAGAGCTGGCTTTGGTTTCGATGAACTGGCAAAGCCGTTTCACTCCTTCGATTAGTTCCGCTTCGGCGGTTGCCAGCGAAACCCGCACCAGATGACCCGAACTTGGCCCAAAAGTCGCACCGGGAGCAACTGCTACTTTATGTTTCGTCACCAGTTCGCGGCAAAACTCGTAACTATCCATTTTGGCCTGACTAATATCTACCATAATATAAAACGCGCCGTTAGGAGTATATTGATACAAATTCTGCTCGTTCAAAATCTGGCAAACTGCGTCACGCCGCTTCTGGTAAGAAGCACCCATTTCGGCAATGCAATCTTGTGGGCCTTGCAAGGCAGCAAGCGCGGCCATCTGGTTGGGCATGGCGGTACAGGAAATATGCGGCTCAAGCACCCGCGCCATTACCCCGATAATTTCGGGTTTGGCGACGGCATAGCCTACCCGCCAGCCAGTCATGCTATAGGTTTTGCTAAAGCTGTAAACTCCGACCACCCGTTCCGGGTCAAACAAAGCGGTAGTAGTGGGCTGTCCTTCAAAAATGAGCTGCTCGTAAACTTCGTCCGAAAAAATGTAAAAGTCGTAGCGGCGGGCCAGCTCGACAATTTGCTGGACGATTTCGCGAGGGTAAACCGCCCCGGTAGGATTGGAAGGGTTGCACAACACCAAAACTTTGGTACGGGGCGTAATCAAGCTCTCGATAACTTCCAGACGTGGCACAAAGCCATCTTCGGCGTAGGTCGTGTAAAATTTGGGCAGGCCACCGCTCAGGCTCACCTGTGCCTCGTAGACGGGCCAGGCCGGGTCAGGCAATAAAACTTCGTCGCCCGGTTCAAGCACCGCGTCCATTGCCGCTGCCAGCGAAAACACCGAACCGGGCGTGACCATTACATTATCTACTGATAGCCCGCTCATACCGTTAAATTTGGTCAGTTTTTCAACCAGAGCTTCGCGCAAGGGAATCATGCCACTGCCGAGCGTATATTTAGTATAGCCATCACGGGCAGCTTTGGCGGCGGCTTCCACAATATGCGGTGGAGTTGGAAAATCCGGCTCGCCCACTTCCATTCGAATACAGCCGGGTGTTCTTACGGCAATTTCCAAAATTTCGCGGATACCGCTTCGTTTTATTGATTGAGCTTTGGTAGCTAATGCCTTCATCCTTGTTTATTTTCCTCTCTTTTTGTTCTATTTTGCCAGCACGCGGGCCAGTTCCAGTAATCGTACATCTATCGGCTTTTTGGAAGAAACTACTTCTTCTAACGGGGTAGCGTGTATTTCGTTTTTGATTAGTCCGGCCAAAACTCCGTGTCGTCCTTCCGCCAGATAACGGGTCGCCGCCGCGCCCAGCCGGGTTGCCAGAATACGGTCAAAGGCAAAAGGCGCACCGCCGCGCTGGACGTGGCCCAGAGCAATTGCCCGCAATTCAAAGCCAAACTTGTCCTCATGTTCCTTAAAGTGGTGTACCAGCCGGTCAGCGTTATAAGTCGCACCTTCGGCCACCACTACCAACGCATGAGCCTTGCCCCGGTCATAAGATTCGCGCAAAGTTCGGGCCAGTTCTTCCGGGAAAGTTTCCACTTCGGGAATAACCACCGCTTCCGCCCCGCCACTAATAGCCGCCATCAAAGCCAGATAGCCGCAATCACGGCCCATAACTTCCACCAAAAAAGCCCGTTGATGCGAAGAAGCGGTTACTTTCAGGCGGTCAATTGCTTCCAGGGCCACGTTTAAGGCGGTATCTACCCCGATAGTAATTTCTGAGCCGTATAAATCGTTATCAATCGTAGACGCTACCCCGACCACCGGGAAGCCCATTTGAGAAAGAGCGTATGCCCCGGTCTGCGAACCGTTGCCGCCTATAACCACCAAACCTTCGATACCCTGCTCATCCAGCTTTTCAAGAGCTAGTTTGCGGCCTTCTTCAATGCGGAATTCGAGACAGCGTGCGCTGCCTAACATCGTGCCGCCAAGCTGAATAATGCCGCCGACATCGCGTGCGCCTAAAGACCTAAAATTGCCGCCAATTAGCCCGGCATAACCATGCTGCACGCCGAAAACTTCCCAATCATGCTCTAGCCCGGTGCGAACTACCGCCCGGATAGCAGCATTCATGCCGGGTGCGTCGCCACCACTGGTAAGAACTGCTATTCGCTTCATATTTTTCGCTTCTTGATTAAGAGCTTAAACAAACTCAAACAAACTTAATTCCGGCCTGGCGTTAAAGCGCAGCCGTAACCCGCTCATCCCCAAGCCCCGGCTAACATACAATCGATTGCCGTTGACGGCATACCAGCCCAGCGGAAAGGCGGTGCGATGGCTGGTATAAGTATAGCGTATCCAGTTAAGTTTCTCGTGAAAGGGCGGTAAGATTGGGTTGACCTGCCCGCCATGTGTATGACCGCTCAGAATTAATTCGGCAAAATCGGGCGGCAGTTCCGGGACGTAATCCGGGTTATGCGAGAGTAATAGCAAGGGCCGAGCGGTGGGTGGCAAAGCGGCGGTAGCTTGCGCCAGATTGGGCCGCCCCCGGTGCTGGTCGTCCAGCCCGATTATCCAGGCCGAGCAATTATTATAGCTAATTGGCATCGCCTGATTAAGCAATAAGGTTACTCCCATTTGCCGCAAATTGCTGATTATTCGTTCGGCATCACGCTTTTTGCCGAAATAATCGTGGTTGCCCATCACCCCAACTACAGGTATTGCGGCTTTTAGAATTGGCTTGAGCAAATCGGCTAAAGCCGGATTCCAGATACCTTTACCAAAATAATCCCCGCCCAACGCCACCAGATTAGGGCGCAAGGCCAGCACTTGCTCTACCGCTAGAACTAGGGTACGCAAAGGCTTGCTCCGGCGGCCTAAATGCAAATCAGTTAGAAAAGCAATTCGATAACCCCGCCAGTGTTCGTCCAATCCGGCTTTGCCCGTAAGCTTTACGGCTTGCCGGGAAACTTCCAGCCAGTACGGTTCAACAAAGCGAGCGTATCCTAGACCCAGACCACCCAGCAGGGCGATACTTCCAGTCGTTAAATTCAACCATTGACGGTTCAAATCAATTTCTAATTGCGCCTTCAGTTCCGCGACTCCTTCTTCTACCAGGCCAATTTCAGCCAGCTTTATTATAACACCAGCCCTTCCCGACTCATAGCCCTATTGTGAAGAATTTACCAATTTCTTGTAATTTTCAAATTCTGCCGCTATAATCAAGCTGAACAAAAAGGAGAAAAATTTTAATGATTTTGCTGATTGGGTTAGCCGCTTTGTTAGTTGCAATTGGTTTTGCCCTTGAAATCTGTTATATTTTGCTCCTGACTGTCGCGGCCTTATTTTATCATGAGCCGAAAACAATTAGTTCCAGGCCCAAATCAGCCCGATTTGTTATTCTTGTCCCAGCCCATAACGAAAGCCTGACCTTACCCACCTTGCTTGGCCCGCTTAAGGCTTTAAAAGCTTCGCCCGCCTCGCCCCCGCCAGTTTTAATTGTTATCGCGGATAATTGTACCGATAACACCGCCGAAATTGCCCGCGCCGCCGGAATAATAGTTTACGAGCGGCACGATTTGAGCGCAAAAGGCAAAGGCTATGCTCTGGAATGGGCTATCCAAAAGCTTGAGGCTGATTTCCCCGATTACAACGCGATTGCTATTATTGATGCCGATACTTTGCCCGACACAAACTTTCTAAATGAGGCCGAAAATGCCCTAAACCGGGGAGCGCAAGTTATTCAGGGCCGCTACGATGTCTTGAATCCTTTTGAAAATCAGCGTACTACCATGCAATACGTCGCTTTTGCCCTTTCTAATCACTTGCGCCCGCTTGGTCGAATGACTTTGCAATTGTCAGATTGGCTACGCGGCAACGGCATGGTTATCAGCCGGGAGGTACTGGAGAAATTGCCCTGGCAAGCTTACGGGCTGGTCGAAGATATGGAGTATACTTCAAAACTGGTGCAAAACAATTACAAAGTTACTTACGCTCCCAAAGCAATTGTCTATGGGCAAGCTCCTGCCACCGCCGAGCAAGCCACCAGCCAGCGTTTGCGCTGGGAGGGTGGGCGCGGTCAGCAAGCCCGCCGGGATGTGCCACCTTTGTTAAAGCAAGCTCTGGCTAAACGCAATTTTATCTTGCTTGACCGGGCGATGGATTTACTTATACCGCCCTTTACCTTGCTGATTATGCTAACCAGTTTGGTGGCTTCTTTTAACGTACTGGCCGCCCTGCTTCTAAAGACTAAAATCTTGAAACGAGCGGCGGCGATAAGCCTTGCATCGCTGGCCGGGCTAGTGGCTTATGTGGTGGGCGGCTTGCTGATTGCCCGCGTGCCGGCCCGAACTTTTCTGCTTTTACTGGATGCTCCCTTTTACCTTTTGTGGAAAGCGCGAGTTTATTTGCGGCTTTTGAGCAAACGCGCCCCTACCGAATGGGTGCGAACCGCCCGCAATCCAATCAAGGAATAGTTTGTTAATTTTATCACAGTTATTACCTTTTTTTTAGCAGCTTTTTGACTCAAAGTAAGTTAGAATGAATTGAGCGAAATCATTAGGGAAAAGCGAAAGGAAAGGAAATAAAAATGGCGAAAGTAACGGTATTGGGAACGGGAATGGTCGGGGCGAGTTTTGCCTATAAACTTTTGGGGTCGGGCCTTGCTTCCGAAATGCTGCTGGTAGATGTGAACCACAAGCGGGCCGAAGGCGAAATGATGGATTTGCAACACGCCATGCCCTTTGACCGTCCTTGCCAGATTAGCGCGGGCAATTACCCCGATATAAAAGGTAGTGATGTCGTAGTTATCAGCGCAGGCGTGGCCCAAAAACCGGGCGAAACCCGCCTAGATTTGGTGAAACGCAACGCCGCGATTTTCAAGGAAATGATTCCACAGGTAGTACAGGCTGCGCCGGAAGCAATTCTGGTAATTGCCACTAACCCGGTAGATATTATGACCGAAGCGACCATCAGGTATTCGGGGCTGGAAGCGGGGCGAGTGGTAGGCAGTGGCACAATTCTGGATACGGCCCGGTTTCGCTATCTGCTGGGTGATTATTATCAGGTTGACCCGCGCAGCGTTCACGCTTACATTGTAGGCGAACACGGCGACAGCGAAGTACCAGTTTTTAGCACTGCTGATATTGGTGGAGTAACTCTTGAGGAAGTTTGCAAGCAGCAAGGCCGTGGGTACAATCAGGCCGATATGGACAATATTTTCGAGGAAGTTCGCACCGCCGCCTACAAGATTATTGAGCGGAAGGCAGCCACTTACTACGCGATTGCTTCGGGGCTTTTGCGGATTGTCGAGGCGATTTTGCGTGACCAGCGTACCGTATTCACACTTTCAAACCGTATGAAAGGGCAATACGGAGTAAAAGACGTTTGTCTAAGTTTGCCTTCGGTAGTGGGACGGGCCGGAATTAGCCGAACGCTTACTTTGCCTTTGAATGAGAAAGAAATGGCCGGATTTCAGAACAGTGCCGCTATTCTTGGCAAGCTGGCCGAGCAAAGCCTTTAGAAAGGTTGGAAACAGTTCAGGGTGTGCCACTTGTAGGAGGGATTTCCAATCCCGATAAACCTGATTTTGGGTTAAATCGGGATTGGAAATCCCTCCTACAACTAGATTTTACTCAGTCCTCAGCACTTGAAGAATCTTACTTCTTGGGAGCGGTAGCAGTCTGGCCTTCAGCGTGTTTCTTTGCGTCTTCCTTGCGCTTCTTGGCTAGATGCTTGTGCCAGGCAACTTTCTTGCGTTTGTTCAATTTCTATCTCCTCTTATAATTAAAAACTAAAAATTATTAACCAGTTTAGTGCTTTAGCAGCGGTTCAATTTGTTGAATTGCCAGCCTGATAAATCAAGCTTTTGCTAAAAGTTATTCCTGAAAAGGTCGGCGTTCGCGTTCGTTCCCCGGTTCGGCCCGGTCTCCAAAGGGATTAGGCCGATTCGGACGAGGGCCGCCCATTCCGGGACGACCACCCGTCCCACCGCCGGGACGGTTCATCGGAGGACGACCACCGCCGCCTGACCCACCACCAGGACGACCACCGCCACCGCCCGGCCCACCAGGACGACGCATGGGAGGTCGGCCTTCGCCACCTTCGCCATTACTGCGGCTTTTGAGCGACCACCATTTTTTGATGGCGTGTCGCTGCAAAATTGTTTTCGTACCGCTACTAAGCTCAACGATTTTGATGATGCTGGTATCCGCGCCGTCTACTGTACCAAGCAAAGTTTCGCCACTCATCAAGAGAAAACCCATTTGCGGGCGGCGTTCTTTCTTGAGCAGTTCCATAAAGCGCGAGTGCGTGCTACGGGCGTAATCATTGAAATCGTCAACCGAAACGTTAAAGTATTCAGAAAGCTTGGCCCGCGAGTCGATATTTCCGGCGTGTTTTTCCAGTTCGATAGCGTGAATGTAATGTTCCGGCATCTGTAATTCCGCCGCTACTTCACGCGGGGTAATGCCTTCTTTCAAGGCCCGTAAATAGAGGACATATGAACCCAGGCCCATATTTAATCCTCCTTGCTCTCTGCCGGTTTTTCTTCGCCCACTGCACCCTTAGTCGAAACCGCGTCGTACTTGCGATAATAAGCCATTGCCAATTTCCGCAAAATTACTTCTTGCCCGGTGTCAACATCCTGAATATGAATGGTAAAAGGAGTAAAATCGGTGACGACCCCGGTGTATTCTTTACCGTTCAGGAAAGTAAAGGTAAGCGGTACTTTCAAATCGCGCTGCTTCCGCAAGTAAGCCGATTCAATATCGCCAAGTTGCTCGGCGGTATACTTCATTACCGGCCTTGGCTCAGTTGATTTCGGCTCTTTTGGTTCTCTGGCTTCCCCCGCTTCACCTGCCGGTCTGGGAGGGCGTTGCTGGTCGGGACGCGGGCCACCGGGTCGAGGGGCTTGCCCACCTCCACCGCCGGGACCGGGACGCGGCGGCCCACCAGCCGGGCCAGAACCGGGACGAGGTTGTCCGCCACCAGCAGGGCGCGGTTGCCCCCCGCCAAAGCCACCACCTGCTGCCGGACGCTGAAAATTGCCAGGTCGCTCCTGAAAGCCGCCCTGACGTTCCTGAAAGTTGTTAGGGGGTCGCTCCTGGTAATTAGTAGGCCGCTCCTGAAAGTTGTTAGGGCGTTCCTGATAATTAGTAGGCCGTTCCTGAAAGCCGCTATTGTAGCTGGGGTTGGGGCGGGGCGCGACGGGAGCGCGGTTGGCACTTGGCCCAATTTCAAACTCTTCTACAGGCAAACTGTAAAATTCGGCGAAACGACGGCGTTCCGTTTCGGTAGGCTCACGCTCGTTTTCTTCGAGCTGTTGAATACGTTCCCGGCTAATTTTAAGCCCGGCACTTAATTCGGCGTAACCTTTTTTGTTAATTCGTTTTAATTCCTTGATTTTACGCCCAAAGTTAATCGGTTCGGATGAACTCATTGAGTTGCGCCTCCGTAGCACATTTATCAACCTGATTTGGGATGGATGAAAAAACCGGCGGTGTGGCCGACTTCAATCGCACCATAACATGCGAACATAATATAACAGGGCGTGCTTAGTGTCAACTAAAACGGGGTGAGCGTTCAGGGTTTAATAGAGTAGCATTGGGTTAAACAAATTCAAAACTTTAAAAATCAAAACCATTCACATTATTGTCTTCGCCAGTTTGAGAAAATGGCCCGCCTTCAACCGCCGTCGCCAGCATCATAATCAGGGTGCGGGCTTCTTTGGTGTTCAAATTCAGGCGCATTACCTGTCCAACCAAGCCACCCTTACTGACTTTGAGGGTAATATGTTGGCCGAGCTGCTCGACTTCGATTAAATCGGCTTCCCCGGTCAAAAAAGATTGGCTCATAAAACTTGAGCCGTTATCATAAGGTCTTTGTGCGTCCAAGAATTTACTGCTTTCCTTTTCAAGCGATTCTTGCTGTTTCCTACGCGCCTCTTCACGCTGTTGACTGGCCCAGCCGTCGTATGAATAATACCAGCTTTCGGCTTCTTCCCTGTTATCCCCCATTGGATATACCTCCCCCATTGCAGAATCCTGACCAGGATTTTTAAAAAACTTTGGCGCAAGTGCAGATTTGGTTTTATTTATTCTTTAGCTAATCTTAATCTAATTTATTTTGAGCCGTTAGATTTAATATATCATGCTAAAGAGCGAATAACAAGACAAATTGTGGGAAGGGTTAAAGTGGCGAAATAAGCCGTTTCATGATATGCTTGGCTTAGAGAAAAATAGAAAGACGGCGAGTTTAAATCGAAAATGGCGACAGGGCAAAATTACGGCGTGCTGACTTATTATCCCGGCCCAGAAACCTGGGTTATCAAATTTGCCAGCACTTCTAAAGAAGCGAATATAGAACATCGCGCTACCGCCTCTGCTGCCGGAATACAGAGCGAAGTATTTGAGGTTTTGCGGTTATTGGGTGAGCGTGGTTGGGAAGTTTTTCAGGTGGACGGCTATATTGAACGGGACTACCCGGTTTATCATCTGAGGAGAGCGGCGCGGTGAAGCTAAAGCAATTCAATCTTGGTATGTTGAAACGCGACAAAAACCGGGAGACAGCAGAGGGCAAGGAAGGTAAGCATAAGAATGCTCTCACCTACACCGACCATACTCAGCCTCCTTATAATAATCCCTATAATAGCTCTTTGCTCAATCCTTCTGACCAGAGGCGGGCGGGGGCGGGCTGGCTACAAGACGAGCGTACTCGACAAGAATTAACTCTGGTTGCCAATGGCCCGCGTCCCCTGAATTATTATCAGTATGTTTTTGATAAACACGATGAAACAATTAGTGGCCTTTTGATGGATATGGCGGTAGCCGCCAAATGGAACAGATGGCACAATGCACTCCCTAAATTACCCCGTATTCTTAAAAAACAGGGCGACGGTATTAACGGCTGGGGCTGGGTAGTTTATCGGATTCATTCTAGCGGGGAAGCGATTTTGCCCGAACAACCCGAACCCCATAATTACACCCTCTTTAATTTCTGGCAAATCAGCTTTAGTAACGGTCACAAGCCCGATTTATCATCCGATAGCGAATTATGGCACTTGCACGCTTGCGATACTCTTGAAGATTTTGAGCGGCTTTCAGCTAGTCAGGTTGAACGCTGGCTAAAAGAGCAGCTTTATCATATGTTCAGCAATGGCTGTATGTGGGTTGCCATGCCCGAAATGATTAATGAAAAGGGTAAACCCCGCAAACCGGGCATACAGGACGCGCTCTACACCTATAACGTGTTGAGCTATGGCCGCAATTACGATTCCTACCAGACCGAAGCCCATTTTTATGACCGCCCGCCCTACCAAAACCAGTTTGTACCGGGCTATTTCAAACGCTAGGTTAGTATAATTTAATTACTCTAAAAAAGTGTGACTAAAAGCCCTTGTTTTACGTAATACTTATTAGAATTTGCCTAAAATTGCCGAACCGGGATAGGTTAAGGTTGTATGGTATAATATAAGCGGTATAATATAAAAGATTTTAGTAGTACAAGCCGGGAGTAGAGCCTGGCAGCAATCATATTTTAAAGGTGAAAAAGCAGTGCTAAAAGGACTTGTCTCCCTGTTGAGCGGGGATACCAACGAAAAAGAAATCCGAACCAAAGAAAAAATTGCCCGACGGGTCATTAAAGAACTCGGCCCGGAATACGAGAAACTGAGTGATGAAGAATTGCGTGGTAAAACCGAAGAATTCAGAAAGCGGTTGGAAAAGGGCGAGAAGTTAGACGATATTCTGCCCGAAGCTTTTGCCGCCGTCCGTGAAGCCGCCTGGCGCACTCGCCGTCAACGTCACTTTGAAGTCCAGCTTATCGGCGGGATGGTTCTGCACGAAGGCAAAATTGCCGAAATGAAAACTGGCGAAGGTAAAACGCTGGCTGCTACCACTGCCGCTTATCTCAATGCGCTGGAAGGCAAAGGCGTACACGCTATAACCGTTAATGATTATTTGGCGAAACGCGATGCCCGTACAATGGTTGGCCCGATTTACCACTTTTTGGGCTTGAAGGTTGCGGTTATCCAGAGCAACGGTGGCGATTCGACTCGCCCTTCCGCTTTCTTGTTGAACCCGGAATACAAACATCCCAAAAACCCGGACATGAGCGGTCTGGAGCCTATTTCGCGCCACGAAGCATATTTAGCCGATATTACACACGGTACAAATAATGAATTTGGCTTCGACTATTTGCGCGACAATATGGCTCGCGATATTGAAAGCTGCGTCCAGCGCGAATTGCATTACGCAATTGTTGACGAAGTTGATAACATTCTGATTGATGAAGCTCGTACCCCGCTTATTATTAGTGGCCCAGCAGCTAAAGCTCAGGACGATTATGTCAAGTTCGCTGAGGTAGCCCGCCAGCTTCGTCCCAGCCGCAGTAAGGCTGAGGATGAAAAAGAAGGCGATGGCGATTACGACGTAAACGAAAAGAACCGAGCGGTTACTTTAACCCAGCGTGGCATCAGCAAAGTCGAGCAAATGGTCGATATTCCCAAGACTGAAAGTATTTATGATGACAAATGGAGTCATTATGTTGCCTATCTCGATAATGCGCTGAAGGCCAAAGCTTTATTCCACCGGGACAAAGATTATATTGTCCGGGCGGATGGCGAAGTAGTAATTGTAGATGAATTTACCGGGCGTTTAATGGATGGTCGTCGTTATGAAGGTGGCTTGCATCAGGCTATCGAAGCCAAAGAAGGCGTATCTATCCAGCGCGAAAATTTGACTTACGCCACGATTACCTTACAAAACTATTTCCGTATGTACAAAAAACTGGCTGGTATGACCGGTACGGCTGTCACCGAAGCGGAAGAATTCCACAAAATTTACAATCTGGACGTAGTGGTTATCCCGACTAATCAGCCAATGGTTCGGGAAGATGCCACCGATTATGTTTACAAGACCGAAGAAGCCAAATACCGGGCGGTGGTAATGGAAATTGCCCGAATGTATTTGAAAGGGCGGCCTGTGCTAGTTGGTACGACCAGCGTTGAGAATTCAGAACGTTTAGCCGAATTACTTGGTCGCGGTTCTAAGATATTGGGGTATATCAACCAGCGCGTAGAAAAACTGGCCGAAGAAACCGCCAAAGTGCTGGAAAAAGTAAGCGGCGAGGCTTCCCGAACTTTGCGCGAGAAGCTGCAAAGCCCGGCGGAACTTTCTAGCCAGACTGTTACGCCTTTGGTTGAAAGCATTAGTGAAACGCTTGGCTCGAAAGCTGATAGCAATACAATTGATTTGATTTGGGATTTGGCCGAAACAATCGAAATACGCGAATTGCTGCGACAGGGCGTTCCTCACAGCGTTTTGAACGCCAAGTTACACGAGAAAGAAGCCAGCATTGTATCTCAGGCTGGACGACCTCATGCTATCACAATTGCAACCAATATGGCGGGTCGCGGTACCGACATTATTTTGGGTGGTTCGCCTGAAAGCTATTTGCAGGATGAATTGGAACAGCGCGGCTTGACCGAGAGTGACCGGGGGACAGATGCCTGGAAAGAAGCTCAGGAAGCCGCCGACGCTGCCTGGAAACAGGCCCATGACCGCGTTCTGGAAATGAGTGGCCTGCATATTATCGGGACAGAGCGACACGAGTCGGCTCGAATTGATAACCAGTTGCGTGGTCGAGCAGGTCGTCAGGGCGATAAGGGCAGTAGCCGCTTTTATGTCTCGTTACAAGATGAACTAATGCGCCGCTTTGGGGCAGACCGAATCAGTGGCTTGCTCGAACGTTTTGGCTTTGAAGAAGATGTGCCAATCGAAAATAGCTTGATTACCCGCTCGATTGACCAGGCTCAGGGTAAAGCCGTCGGCCAAAGCTTTGATATTCGTAAGCATTTGGTCGAATATGACGACGTAATGAACAAACAGCGCGAATTTATCTACAAAGACCGCCGCCGGGTGTTAGAAGGCGAGAATTTGCAGGAGCAGATTTTAGAGCTTACCAAAGCGCGGATGCACGAAATTGTAGATGAATACACGGCGGGTAGCCAGGATGAATGGGATTTGCCCCGTCTGGTACGTAATATTGGCCTGATTTTGCGGCTTCGCCCGCTCGAAGATACTGCGGCTTTCAAGAACTTCACTGGTCGCCCTGAAAACGAGGAAGAACTGGACGCGCTGGTGTTGCAAGCTCTGGAAGAAGTAATGGGCGTGAACACTGAGGAATTGCACGACCACAGCCGCGAAGAGCTTTACCACATTTTTGGTGAGGTGGTAGACCGTCTTTATAACGAGAAAGTAGAGCGGCTGGGCGAGGAGCATATTCGCGTTTTGGAACGGCTGGTAATGCTCGAAGTTTATGACGAGAACTGGGTCAACTACCTTACTCCGATGGAAGAACTGCGGCGCGGTATTGGTTTACGGGCTTACGGCCAGCAAGACCCGCTACAAGCTTACAAAAAGAGTGCCTTCCAGATGTGGGGCGATTTGCAGAGCGATATTCGCCGTGAAATTGTGAACAAATTCTGGCCCGGCGAGCTGGTGCAGGTAGTGCAGCAACAAGCTTTGCCGCCCGCCCAGTTAGAAGAAAGTGGCCCGGCTGACCCAAGCGGCGATAGCGGCAACGGTAGTACCCGTACCAAGACTAAAACCCAGCCGCAGCCCGCCCGTTCTGGCAAAATCGGCCCGAACGAACCCTGCCCCTGTGGTAGCGGCAAAAAATACAAGAAATGTCATGGTCGCTTGCAATAAAGCGGTTTTAGCTATAAGGGGATGCTATTAATAGCATCCCCCTTCTACTTTATAACTATTCGGCTTATCAAGCGAAAGCCCTAATATTTATAAAAATGCTGATCAATCTCGAAGCTGAGGCCCTGAGCGGCAAAGGCGGCGACTTCAGAGCGTTTGACCGTTAAATAAGTTTGGGCCAAAGTTGGGCCGAGAGCCTTCATCAATACTTCGTCTTTTTCGAGCAAATTCAGGGCAGCTTCGAGGCTGTCGGGCAGGCGACGAATACCCCGCCGGGTACGTTCTTCTTCGCTAAGGCTGGCCGGGTCGGTCAGCAATAGCAAATCTTCGCCGGGATGCCGCTTATGCAGGACACCATCCAATCCGGCCACGATTATCCCACCAAGCGCAAGATAAGGATTGCTGGTATTATCTACCGCCCGGATTTCAAGGTTAAGGGTTGCGCTTTCGCGGTTCTGCAAGGGCGAAACGATTCGCACCGCCGCTTCCCGGTTGTCCGGGCCACAGCAAACATACGAAGAAGCCCAAGATTGCGGCTTCAAGCGGCGATAGCTATTTACCGTTGGGCAGGTCAGGGCGACCAATGCAGGCAAATGATGCAAAATCCCGCCGATAAAGTAATAACCTAGCTGGCTCAGTTGGTAGCGGTCTTGGGCATCATAGAAAAGGTTAATATCGCCTCTATCTCCCGCCCACGCGCTTAGATGAACGTGACAACCGTTACCCGCCTGAGTAGTGAACGGTTTGGGGGCAAAAGAAGCGATTAACCCTTGATTCCAGGCTACCGTCCGAATAGTTTCGCGGTAGAAAAGCTGGTTATCGGCTGCTTGCAAGGCTGTCGCTGCGCTAATAGTTAATTCCTGCTGACCATGCCCCAATTCAGGATGATATAATTCTATCGGCAAATTTTGGGCTTCCAGAGCCGTTACAATCTCGTCAATTACTGCTGCCGGAGTGGTCATCCCCAGAGTGCTATAGCCCAAACTGTCGTCAATCGCAGTATAAGAACCATCCGGGCCACGCCGGGCCAGCGTCCATTCCGGCTCAAAAGCGGTCAGAAAAGTTAGACCGACCTCGCTTTGCGCCCGCTCAAGTTGCTGTCGCAAAAAAGTACGGGGGCAATTTTCCCAGGGAGTGCCGTCCAGTTCCAGCAAATCGCAAAGCATAGCGGCGGAATGGGGGGCATAAGGCAGCAAGCGAAAAGTACGCGGGTCAGGGACAAGCCGCACTTCGCCCACCGGCCCAAGTCCCTCGATATTTTGCAATTGGTCAAGCCCATTCAAAGCTTGCGCCGCCCGCATCAGTCCAATTCCGCTTTCCATTCTTCCCGCCAGAGCCTTGCTGCCGCAAATTTTGCCCCGGATAATTCCGGCGGTATCACAATACAAAAAGCGGATTTGCTTTACGCCCGCTTGCTGAACTTGCTGCAATATAGTGCTGGTATCGGTAAGCTGGAACATAAATTTCCCCTTTGGGTCTTTATTTTTTGGCCGGATAACGGAAAACGTCTTTATCTTTTGGGCGAATAAGCTCGGACGCGCCAGGGTCGGGCCGGGACGCATCGGGACGACGGTAGCGCAAGCCTCGAACCAAAACAGCGGGGGTCGCTTCTGCCGCTTGCCCCATCACCAGCGAGGCAGCCGCGGCCAGTTCGTCGCCAAAGCCGACCAAAGTTGCCTGTAAAGTATAGCCGAACATATCCTGCTCACCGCGCTGGTCAATCAAGGCCGTTAAGCCGGCACTGCCCAGAGCTACGCCCACCCCACCCATTCGGAAAGGCCGTCCGTGAGTATCGTTTATTATTACCGCAACTTCTGCCCCGGTCAAGTCTTTTAGCCTGGTACGAATTTGGCTGGCCGAAAAATCGGGGTCACGCGGCAAAAGGCACAGCCATTCTACTGCCTCAGAAGTTTCGGGGCTTTCGATTACCCCAAATTGAGGTACATCTCGCCGTAAATTCATCATTTGGTCAATATTAGAGCGGTCTACTCCGGCATTGGCACAAACATAACCGTGATGGGTTTCGACCACAAAAATGCCGGGGCTGGCCCAGATAACTTCTTTGCTTTCCCGCAAAATTACTTCAACATGGCGCGGGTCTTTGCCGACCTGGGGAGCAAGCTCCAAAGCCCGTGCGCTCGGTTCAACATCCGCCAGATTTACTAATTGCCCCTCACTTTTGGAAACAATTTTTTGAGCTAAAGCCAGCACATCGCCATCCTGCAATTGTATTTCGGCGCGGGCCAGACAATCCACCAAAATTTGAGCCAAATTATCACCCGGCCAGATAAGCGGCATACCCGGCACAGCCATAAATTGCACATTGTTTGCCATAAAAAATTCTCCGCCTTTAGTACCTGAATAATAAATCGACCTCATTATAGCAGACAAATCAAAGCTGGTCAGCCTAACCGAATTTAATGCTAATCTTAATGTTGATTTGTAATAATGAAAGGCGAACCTTTTATTCGCTTCTACGCTGGATACCCGCTTGCTACGTCGGAAGGCTATTTAGTAGGGACGCTTTGTATCGGGTAGCAGTTAGTGACCCTGGCAATGGTATTCCGCCCGAATTTCAGCACTATATTTTCAACAAATTTGCTCAAGCCGACCCTTCTGATACCCGGCAAAAGGGTGGGACAGGTTTGGGACTAAGTATTTCCAAAGATTTAGTCGAAAAGTTTGGCGGACAAATTAACTTTTATTCTAACCCGGAAGCGGGTACAACCTTTTATTTTGATTTGCCCGAAATGAGTTCAAGACTCAAAGTGGAACGGATTTTGCTATCAAAACCAAGTCGGCCAGTGGTGGAGTGGTTAGACAAGCCTTTTGACGCGACGCTTTTGCTCGAAACCGTAACACAAACGGCTGACAATGTCGGAATTTCGTTCCAAACCAGCCGTCCCCATATTTTGCATGTTGAAAATGATGCCGATTTAGTAAAAGTAGTCAGGCTATCGCTCCAGCCTTATGCTGATTATGAGTTTAGGTGAGGCACGTCAATGGCTATGTGCCAAAAAAAAGTTTTGATTTGATTATACTGGATTTAGCTTTGCCGGATGGGTCGGGGCTGGAACTTTTGCCGAAGTTAGTGTTACCCGATAATCCACTTATTCCGGCTATTATTTTTTCAGCTTACGAAACTAACTTAGAAGTACGGCAGGCGGTAGCTGCCGCTCTGGTCAAATCATAAACTGGCAACGCAGAGCCTATCGAAATGGTGAAAAGGTTTACCAGATAATTTGCTACCAAATAAGTATCGAGTAGAAGGAGTTGACTTTGGTTGACGATTGGTTAGACCTGTTGCTGGAAGATTACGAGGTGGGGGAAGAAGCGGCTCGAATAGCCTTCTTTTATATACGCGGGCATTATTCCGAGCCGGGCCGCTATTACCATAATCTAACCCATATCCAAAATTTGCTGAACTTGGTAGAAGTGCAGCGCAAACAAATACAAGATTTGACGGCGGTTAAACTGGCGGTATACTTTCACGATGTGATTTATGATACCAGAGCCAGCGATAACGAGGAAAAAAGTGCTGAATTTGCTGAAGAAATTTTGACCGAGTTGGGCCTGCAAAATGAACTTATTGCAAAAGTTAAAAGATTGGTGCTGGCGACCAAAAAGCACGAGCCTTTTGAGAATGACCTGGATTGCAAAATTTTTCTGGATGCTGATTTGGCGATTTTGGGTGCGCCGCCCGAAGCCTACGAGCGTTACGCTCAGGCTATCCGGCAAGAATACAGCCATATAACAGATGAGAAATATCGAGCAGGCCGGCGTGAAGTGCTTGAGGGTTTTCTGCAACGTCCCCGAATTTATTTTAGTGAAGTTATGCTTGATTTGCTGGAAACACAGGCCCACGAAAACTTGAGCAGAGAAATTGCCACACTAAGCTGATTACCTTCGGTCTTTACTATTTGACCAAGCCGAAGGATTGCCGATTTTGAGGCTTTATGGACAAAGCCTGCTTTAAGCGGCTAGTAAATTATGAATGTAAACGTGTTCACCGGGATAAATGCGGCGCGTTGCGACACCGATAACTTTGCCGGATTTGATGATTGGCTGTCCCGATTCTACCTCACGGATAGCGATTTCATGTCCGGGCGGAATGGTTTGTATCGCGATTTCGCTCCAATCCGGGCTTAAAATAACTTCATCTCCAACGTGTACTTCACTCAAAACCAGTGCCACGTTATCGCTTCGGCTAATTATAATAGCTCTGGCGCGGGTCTTAATTCGTCTTTCACCGACATCTTTAATGTTCATAGTTGCTTCCTCGCAGCTAGGGAGGGATTATTTTGTTTGGTTTTAACCTGAGAAGTGAACCCAAATAAATTTGTTTCCGATGTAACTCTTCATCCAAGAAAACGATTACCTATTTGGTATATAATAAATAAAAAAACCTTTTCTGTCAAGAGTTTTTTTAAATCTTAATTCTCATGAAATTTTATTACACAAATTATGCCAATAACTTAAAGTTTTTTATTAATTTATCAAAAAAGCGAAATCTTTTTAACAGACTCCGCTTTTTGTTGATTACTCAAAACCCAAAACTCAAGATCCGTTCCCAACACCGACAACCAATCAAATTAACTCTTAACTCCATTCTCCTCAACAACCAACCAGAATTAACTCTTAACTCCATTCTCCTAAAGCGGCCCACCGTCCTCGCTGCTACCGCCCAATTCGGCTTCGACCTCATCTTCAGTTTCACCTTCCTCGCCTTCACCTTCCTCGCCCTCGGCTGGTTCTTCGGGTGGTGGTGCGACTTTTAGAGTAATGTTAGTATTGGTGAAAATACACATTTCTCCGGCAATTTCGAGGGCGGTGCGGGCGATTTCGGGGGCGGTCATTTCGGTTTTACGAAGCAGGGCTTTAGCGGCGGCCAGTGCATAAACGCTACCGCTACCGATGGCCGCTACCGATTCATCTGGCTCGATTACATCGCCTTCGCCCGAAAGAATTAGTACCTGGTCTTTGTCGGCGACCAGCAATTGCGCTTCAAGCCGACGCAAGAATTTATCGGTACGCCATTCTTTAGTAAGTTCAACCGAGGCTTTGCGTAAATTCCCGTGATATTGCTCCAATTGGGCCTCAAACTTCTCGAACAAAGTTAGAGCATCGGCCACTGCTCCGGCAAATCCAGCCAGCACTTCATCGTTATACAGCGTCCGAATTTTGCGGGCGGTACTCTTTAAAACTGTTTCCCCAAAAGTAACCTGACCATCGCCGGCCATCGCTACCTGACCATTTTTTACTACCGCCAGGATAGTAGTTGCGTGTGCGCGTTGCGTAAGCGTTCTCCTTCCAGTAATTCAAGTTCTAACGCTTACATTCTACCATTTCTGGTAACAAGTCGAAAGTATAAAGTCGGAACTGAGTTTCAAGTTTCAAGTCGAAAGTATGAAGTCGAAAGCCGGAATTAACTCGCAAATCAAGAATTTCCACCACAGAAAACACAGAGGTTTTACAACTTTTAACTCAAAACTCAAAACTCTGTCCTCCCCCGACAACTGTATTTCTCTAACAACTCCTACCTACCCCCCATAGTGCATCCCGCGCCGCCCGTTGATTACCGCTTGTAGTTCGATGCCATTAACTCCGTAGGCTCGGAGCGAACGGCGGATAAATTCGAGACTGGCCTCGATTTCGGGCTGAACAACGGCGGTAGCTCCAGCCAGCTTTAATTGCTGGATAGCCCAGGGTTCGCTGGAACGGGTAACGACCTCAAGTTGAGTGTTGACCTTGCGGGCGGCGCGGGTTGCCGCTTCTGCCGTAACAATATCGGGGGTAGTGATAGCAAGCAATTTAGCCTCAGCCAGATGAGCTTGCTTCAGGGTCAATTCTTCGGCGGCATCCCCTTCGATAACAATTAATCCTCTAGCCCGCGCTTCGTTCGCTCGGCGTGGGTCATATTCAATTAAGGCTACTTTTAGGTTGCGTTTGAGCAGGGCATCCACCAATTCCTTGCCAACCCGCCCATAACCACAAATCACCACGTGCTTTTTGTAGGGCCATTGCTCCAACAAAGAACGCTGCTCACGCGGCATGACTTTTAGTTCAAGCAAGGGGTCAAAATGAGGGTCGCGGCCCGGCCAATTGTATTCGGGTTCGGGCAAAGTTGGCGTAACGGGAGTAAGCGAGCGCACAAGTTGAGATTTCTTCCGACTAATTCTCCGGCCAAACCCGCTATGGGCAATCTGCTGGATGAGCGGCGGTAAAACTTGATATAGAATCGGGTTTAGAATCATCGTAATCATCGCTCCGGCCAAAGTAAAAGCTTTGAGCCGTTCATCAATTGCCCCGCGTTGCAGCCCAACTTTCGCCAGTACAAAGCTGAATTCGCCAATTTGAGCCAGAAGCAGCCCGGCCAGCAACGCGGTTTTAAGAGGATAGCGCAACAAAGCATAAATTCCAGCCGCAATCACAAATTTACCAAATAAAATCGCTATTACTACGATAATAACTTCGCCCAAATGCTCCCAGATAAACACGGGGTTGATAAGCATACCGATTGAGACAAAGAAAAAAGTAGCAAATACATCGCGCAAGGGAATAATTTCATTGACCACTTCCGCGCTTGCCTCGCTTTCCGAAACAATCATTCCCGCCAAAAATGCGCCCAGTGCAAACGATAAACCGATAATATGGGCCAGCATTGCGGTACCGACGGCAATAGTCACGATTACCAGCAGGAAAAGTTCACGCACCCCTACCGAAATTACCCGGTGCAGCAAGGGCGGTATAATCCGCGTGCCTATCAAATAAGTCGAGCCAAGAAAAAGAATAGCCTTGAGCATTGCCAGCCCAACCGACGATAAAATATTCCACGCGCCGCCCTCGCCTGTCGCCGAAGCCAGTTCCGGCAACACCACAACCAGCACCACTACGCTAATATCCTGTACCACTCCCGTCCCCAAAGCTAATTTGCCATGCTTTGAATCGAGTTCGCCCCGATTCATTAGTAGTTTCAAAATAACAATTGAGCTGGAAATAGCGATTAGTCCGCCGAAATAAATGCTACCAATAAAATTTAGTTGCAGAACCCATAATCCAATTGGAATACCCAGCCCAATGGTCAGGACAATTTGCAGCACTCCACCAATTATCGCACCTTTGCCGACGTGGGTTAATTCTTCAAGCGAGAATTGCGTTCCCAGTGCGAACATGAGCAAAGCCACGCCCAATTCGGCCAGCGTTTGCACCCGATGTATATCCGATACCGGGCCGGGCGTAAACGGGCCAATCAAAAGTCCACCTAACAAATAGCCCGTAATCACCGGCAGCTTTAACCGATGCGCCACAAAACCGCCCAGCATTGCGGCCATTACCGCCAGTACCAGGTCAGCAATTAGTTCGTAGCCTTCCATAATGTTGCTAACCCCTTTCTAAGTATCAAGTATTAAAGGGTTGTCGATAGAAAAGTTGTTAGTTGTTATTTGCTAGTTGCTAGAGCGAACAGAGTTTCGAGTTTCGTGTTTCGTGTTGTTAGTTGGAAGGTAAACTTCCCGGCCTTGAAAGGCTGGGCTGATTAACATGAAAACGGGGCTAAAGCCGTTACAGGTCAGGCCAAATTGATTCAAACGGCCCGCGCCGACCCGCTCCCGGTGGTAATAGAAAAACTAAAGCCGCTATGGGTCAGGCCAGATTGGGCCAAACCCCGCTCCGCCCTTGAGGGCCGTTTTCATGATATTAGCCCGGACTTCCATGTCCGGGAGATTACCACCAGCTAACAATTCGGAAGTCGAAAGTATAAATTCGGAGTCATTCACCGACAACCGACAACCGACAACTAACAACCCTTTGTTACTTGTTACTTTCTTCCGACTTTATTCTTCCGACTTTATTCTTCCGACTTTCGACCTGTCTTCTTCTGTTCGAGCCGCCCGATGATGGTTTCGGGTTGGAGGGCGGCAATCAGCACATGCCCGGTATCGAGTAGCAAGGCTGCTTTGGTCTTGCGCCCGAAAGTAGCGTCTACCAAAAGCCCTTTATCGCGGGCCTCGCGCAGCATCCGGCGTACTGGCGCAGAGTCGGGCGCAATCACGGCCAGCACCCGGTTAATCGCCACAAGGCTACCAAACCCGATTGAAACGAATTCAAGCGGGGTTGGGCTACCCGGCCCACGTGCGGCGGTCAGACCCGGCACAGGTGCAAAAGGCTGACCCTCGATTTCCTCCAAAGTTGGTTCGTTATCTTCGGGCAAAGCTTTTTTCGATTTTACCCCGTTTCTACCAGCCAAAATTTTATAACTCCTGTAGGTTAGTTGTTAGTTGTCGGTGGGAATTTTTGAGTTGCGAGTTGGGTGGTAAACTTCTCCGCCTTGAAAGGCTGGGTTGATAACATGAAAACCGGGCTAAAGCCATTACGGGTCAGGTAGAATTGGGCCAAAAACCCTTTCCGCCCTTTAGGGCCGTTTTCATGATGATTAGCCCGGACATTCTATGTCCGGGAGATAACCACCTCTTTAACAAGTCGGAAGTCGGAAGTATAAAGTCGGAAACAACACAGCTTACAACTCGCAACTTCTTCACCCACAACTAACAACTAACAACTTTTCCCCCTAATGATATAATACTTGATAAAGATGAAGCTAGAATTAAAAGGAGAACCTTGTGACGATAGATGCTCTGGCTCTGGCCGCTTTGTGTAGCGAGACGGAAGAAGCGGTGCGGGGCTGCCGGATTCAGAAAATCATTCCTACCGGGCCGTTAAGCCTGGTATTAGAAGTATACAATGCCTCACGACGACAGCGCGTGCAGTTTTTGCTATCGGCAGACGCTCAAAACGCCCGCTTTCATATCTTGAGCCAAAAGGCCAGCCAGCAACCGGGCGAACCTTCGCCATTTTTGCTGCTACTCCGCAAGTACATTCGCTATGGCATCATAGATAAAATTGAACAAACCCCTTTTGAGCGGATTGTTTCGATTAATATAGCTAAAAAATTCCCGATGGGCAAACGTCCTCACTTTGGGGCGGCAGGAGCAGCCCCCGTCGCAAAAGATGATAAAGACGATAAAGATTATTATGATGAAACCGACGATGACCGGGAGGACGCGCTGGACGATGAGGAAGATTTCGAGATTTACGAAAGCCGTCTGGTTTGTGAAATGATGGGCCGACATAGCAATATCATGCTTTTGAGCGAAGATGACGTTATCATTGACGCTATCAAGCGGATTGCGCCGAGCAAGAACCGCTATCGCCTGATTTTGCCACATCAGCCTTATGTTACACCACCTTCCCAAAACAAGCGTAATTTTAATCTGGAATCGCCCGCCAGTTTTGCCGGGCTGTTCGACCAATTGCGCGAGAAAAATCCTAAAGCCCAACTTTGGCAAACGCTGGTCGAAACTTTTTCGGGGGTTAGCCCCCAACTGGCCCGCGAAGTGGCTTACCGTCAGGCCGAGCGCAAGGGCCAAACCCTGCCGGATACTACTCTCGATAGTTTCCAGCGTTGGGATAATCTTTATATCGAATTGCGTACTTTGTTGCGCCCGCTCAACCCCGCCGCC
Source organism: Chloroflexia bacterium (assembly GCA_038323095.1). Lineage (GTDB taxonomy): Bacteria > Chloroflexota > Chloroflexia > Chloroheliales > Chloroheliaceae > L227-5C. Next base: position 28,711 of record JBBQGP010000043.1, read on the forward strand.
CGCTTGTCAGAAGCGCAAAAAGAAGCGGCTTCAAATTGGCTGGTTCGCGAGCCGGATGGTAATATTGTAGCCTTCGCCCCTTACGAAATTCGCCAGTTCCGGCCCGAAGAACTGGAAGCCGAGTCTGTGGAGAGCTTGAGCAAGGCGGCAGACGAGTTTTACAGTCAGGTCGAAGCCATCGGCGGGCAATCGCAGCGCAAGCAGGAAATCGCGGCTCAGGTAAACGAACATTATGACAAGTTGCGGCGACGGCTGGCTTCGCAAGAGGGTTCGCTCAAAAAGGCCGAAAGCGCGGAAGAACTCAAGCGCAAGGGTGAAGCAATTTACGCCCACATGTACGAAATTACACCCGGCATGACCATTCTGATGGCGGATAATTTGAAAATCGCCCTTGACCCAGACCGCACGCCAAGCGAAAATGCTCAAAATTATTTCCGGGAATACGATAAATCCCGGCAAGCTTTGGTGGGCGTTCCCGAATTGGTGGAAGAAACCCGCTTTGAATTGAATTATCTGGACGAAATGCTAACTCAGCTGGATTTGGCCGAAAGCTTTGAAGAGGTGCAAAACCTCAAGGCCGAGTTGGGCGACGCGGGCTACGGGCCAAAAGTCAAGGAAAAGGATAAAGGTAAATCACCCCGTCCCAAACGCCGCAAATTGCCCCAAACCCCAACCTATACTTCGCCGGATGGCTTTACTATTTTCGTGGGCAAAAGCGCACAGCACAACGAACATGTTACATTTGAGCTGGGTGACAGGGATGATGTCTGGTTGCACGCACGGGGTATGCCCGGTTCGCACGTAATTATCAAAACGCAGGGTAAGCCTTTGCCCGAAAAAACGCTGGAAATGGCGGCGGCTCTGGCGGCCTATTATTCCAAAGGGCAAACTTCCACCAAAGTTGAAGTAACTTACGCCCCGCAGCGTTTTATCCGCAAGGTCAAAGGCCCGCATCCCGGCCTCGTCACTTACAGCAACGATAAAGCGATTAGCGTCAAACCCAAACGCCCAAAAGCGGGGGATAAATGAGAAGGTATGAAAGATTTTAGAGTAGGGCCGGATTTTGAGAACGCCGGGATAGAGCGCGGGTCGGGTTTTGAATTCAGCTTTGAGGGTCAACCTATCAAAGCTTATCCCGGGGAAACACTTGGCGCGGCTCTAACGGCGGCCAATATTACCACTTTTCGGACGACCCGCCGCGAGAACCGTCCACGTGGCTTGTTTTGTGGTATCGGAATTTGCTTCGATTGTTTAGTGGTCGTCAACAGTCAGCCCAACCAACGGGCTTGCCTGACCCTCGCCCAGCCCAACGCCGAAGTTCGCATCCAAACCGGCACAGCCGACGACTATTTTAAGTAACAAGTATCAAATATCAAAGGGTTGTCGGTTGTCGGTTGTGGGTGAAAAAGTTGTTAGTTGTTAGAGATAATGAGAAAAAGAAGCGGAACTGTTAAATTAGTGGTAGTTCGGCCTTGAAATGAATTTCAGGGCGATTGTATGATAAACGCTTTTCTACACCATTTTCTGATTATCTATGTTTCTGGTTTTAATTCACTAATAATTGATACTTGATTCCGGCTTCATACTTCATACTTCCGACTTTTTTGTTACTTGTTACTTGTTACTTAGTTTGGGGGAAAGATGGAGACAGAGATAGCGATAATTGGGGCTGGGCCGGCGGGGTTGGCGGCGGCGGCGGAAGCGGGTGAGGCTAATTGCCGGGTGGTAGTCATAGATGGGTATGCCCGACCCGGCGGACAGTATTTCAAGCAAACGCCCACCGAGTTTCGCGCCCAAAAACCCCGGGCTTTGCATCAGGATTTTTTCAAGGCCGAACGGCTTTTCGCCCGGATTAATACTAAAGCCAACGTACAAATTTTGAATAATACTTCGGTTTGGAGCGTCCAAACTGGGGAAAGCGGTATAACCCTGCACCTGACCAGTAGCGAGGGCAGCTTTGAACTAAAAGCCCAAAAACTAATCCTCGCGCCGGGTGCCTATGACCGGGCTTTGCCCTTTCCCGGCTGGGATTTACCGGGCGTAATTACGGCGGGGGCGGCCCAAACGCTGGTGAAAAGCTTGCGGGTTTTGCCGGGTAAGCGCGTGGCACTTTCGGGGGCAGGGCCGTTTTTGTTGCCAGTGGCGACGGCTTTGGCAAAGGGTGGCGCGGAGGTAGTAGGCTTGTTCGAGGCGACTACTCCTTTGCAATGGGCTAAATTCACTCCGCAAGTTTGGGGACATTGGGACAAACTGCGCGAAGGTTTTGAGTATACCAAGCTTTTGCAAAAATATGGTGTCCGGCTAAAATTTGGGCGAGCGGTAATCCGGGCCGAGGGCGAAGGACGAATCGAACGGGTAACAGTGGCACGGCTGGATACCAACTGGCAAATTGTGCCAGGTAGCGAAGAACAGCTAGAGGTAGATACGCTTTGCGTTGGCTACGGCTTTCTGCCTTCAACGGAGCTTTCCTATTTGCTGGGCTGCGCTCATCGCTATGAGCCGACGCAAGCCGCTTTTGTTTGCGAACACGATGCGGAGATGCAAACTAATAAAGCGGGGGTCTTTGTAGCGGGCGAAATAACTGGCATTGGCGGGTCGGCGCGGGCGATGCCGCAGGGAGCAATTGCCGGAATTGCGGCGGCGCGGCAGCTTGGCAATTTAACCGCAGGTGAAGCCGAAGCAAAATTATTAGCACATCGCAAAGAATTAAAGCATCAGCAATCTTTTGCCGAAACCCTTAACCAAATGTTTCAACTGCGGGCGGGGAGGTTAAGCTGGATGACCCCTCAAACAATTATTTGTCGTTGCGAAGAAGTAACGGCGGGTCAGGTTAAAAGGGCTATCGAACAATTTCAGGCTACCGATGCCAAAACGATTAAGCTGACTACTCGTGCTGGTATGGGTTTATGTCAGGGCCGGATTTGCGGTCATATTGTTACCGGCCTGACCGCTTCGCTAACCGGGCGCGACCCTGCCGAAATTGGCACGTTTACCACCCGCCCGATTGTGAAACCTGTAACGCTGCAAGAACTGGCGAAGTAAACCAGATTGCTGAGTAGACCGCTAAAGAAACTTGACTTAGTTATAGCCCGGTGTTATATTCTTGCTTGCCAAAAGATTTTGTTTATATAAGAGTACTGCATAATTTAAGCAAAAATAAGTAAATAATTAAAAGGAAACAAATATGG
>JBBQGP010000044.1:0-31643 GCA_038323095.1 Chloroflexia bacterium
CGTGAAAAAAACGTGGGATGGCGGCTGGATTATTTTCTGGTAGGGACAAATTTAAAAGACCGGGTAAAAAACAGCACAATCTTACACCTGGTGGAAGGCTCTGACCACTGTCCGATAAGCCTGGAATTAGATTAGGCTTGAACTGGTAACTCGATGAGGAGAACCGTATGCGAACGATAAAAATTGGGGGTGGACAGGGGTTTTATGGTGATACCATTCTACCTTCGATAGAGATGGCGAAAAAAGTTGAGGGGCTAAATTATATCAGCTTTGATTGCCTCTCGGAGCTAACCCTTTCGATTTTGCAAAAAGACAAGCGACGCGATTCCAACCGGGGCTTTACAATGGATATTCTGGCCCTGATGCCCAAAATGCTGCCAATTGCCCGCGAGAAGGGCATAAAGCTGATTACCAATTCGGGCGGGATGAACCCGATTGCGGCGCGGGATGCGGTGCTGGGGATTGCCCGCAAGCTGGGAATTAAAAATCTGAAAGTGGCGGTGATAACCGGGGACGACATTTTTGAGCGGTTGGACGAGTTACTCAAAAAGGGCTATGCGCTGGATAATCTGGATACGGGCGAGAAATTAGGCAACGTCCGCGAACGGGTGGTAAACGCTAACGCTTATCTGGGGGCGGATGTGATAGCCCGCGCTTTGTCCGAAGGGGCAGACGTTGTTATTACAGGCCGGGTGACGGATAGCGCACTTTTTCTTGGGCCTTTGCTTTATGAATTCGGTTGGAAAGCTGACGATTGGGATAAACTGGCGGCAGGGATTGTCTGCGGGCATTTGCTGGAATGTGCCGGACAGGTGGCGGGCGGGAATTTTGCTTCGGGCTGGCAGGAAGTGTCAAACTTGGAGAATATCGGTTATCCCTATGCCAAGTTTTCCGAAGACGGCTCGTTTATTATGAGCAAAACGCCGGATACAGGTGGCCTGATTTCTTTTCGGACGGTACGCGAACAGCTTTTATACGAAGTGCTTGACCCCAATCATTACCTAACGCCCGATGTGGATGCCGATTTTACTTCGGTACATCTGGAAGACGTAGGCGAAAACCGGGTACGGGTTTGGGGTATCAAAGGCCGCCCACGCCCGGAAACGCTCAAGGTTTGCATTGGCTACGAAGATGGCTGGATTGGCGAGGCTCAGATTGCCTATAGCTGGCCGGATGCCTTGCGAAAGGCGCAAGAGGCTGACCGTATTTTGCGCCGCCGCTTTGAAATTACCGGGCTGAAATATAGCGAAATTCGCACCGATTTTATCGGTTTTAACGCTTTGCATGGCCCTTTAGCCTGTTCTATGCCTAATCCGCAAGAATTAAACGAAGTGGTCTTGCGCCTCGCAGTACGGGTCGGGGACGAAAAAGAAGCCGAGAAGGTTTTCAGGGAACTTGTGCCGCTCGGCCTGAACGGGCCACCCACCGCCAGTGGGGTCGGTGGTCGCAGCAAACCTCGCGAACTGCTGGCCCTCTGGCCGACCCTAATTCCCCGTGCCGAAGTCGAGCCAGCCGTAAAAATCGAAATAATAGAAACCTAAGTAACAAGTAACAAGTATCAAGTATCAAAACTTTTTGCCTATATTACTATCCTGATTACTAACAAGCGTTAGTGAAAATCACAGTTGGCAAATTAGCTTAACACTTTACCTCAAGTTTAAAGAAATTTTTTGTGAGCATTAATTAAGGAGGGAAAGATGTTTGTACGAGTGGCAAAGTTACCACTACGTCCTGGCGTAGTGGAACAAGTTTTACAGATTTTTAAGGAAGTTACTGGGCCAGCGATTAAACAGCAGCCAGGTTGCCAGAAATGCTATTTACTCCTTGACCGCAAAGGTAATCTAGTTACGACTATCACTATTTGGAATAATGAGGAAGACGCAGTCACTTATGAAACAAATCATATGAGGGCTTTACTAGGAGCGTACCGGGAGTTTGTAGCGGACGCACCTTCTAGCGAAGATTACGAGCTAGGAGTCGAGTTTTAATTTTTTACGATATAACATTAGCAAAGTAATACAGCAAAACTTAGATTAACCAGCTTTTGTTACTTGTTACTTGTTACTTAATCTGTGGAGGTAAAAAGAGATGGGTGTCAAGGGAGATAAGGCCATCTGGGAGGCTGAAAGTTACGGCTTTGAGCTTTTGAACGTTACTATCGGGGATTTGCTGGATAAGCAAGCCGAAAGTATTCCTGATAAAGAAGCGTTGGTCTACAACTACCCGGAGCTTGGCATTGTGCTGCGCCTGAATTACCGGCAATACCGGGATGAGGCCAACAAACTGGCGAAAGGGCTGCTGGCTCTAGGAATACAGAAAGGCGAACACGTTGCGGTCTGGTCGCCGAATCTGCCACAATGGGTCTTGCTGGAAATGGCTCTGGCGAAAATCGGGGCAGTGCTGGTGACGATTAACACGGCGTACCGGGCGTGGGAACTGGAATACGTGCTGCGGCAGGGCGATATTAGCCATTTATTTATGGTTGAAGAAGTGCGGGGTAATTCTTATCTCGATTCGCTTTACAGCATTGTGCCAGAAATCAAAAATTTGGTTGACCCCGCTAAAGAAAAACTGGATAGCACCAAGCTAACTTATCTAAAACGGGCGGTTCTGATTGGTAAAACCGAGCGACCTGGTTTGCTGTCTTATGCTAAAGTGCTTGAATTAGGCCAGAGCGTTTCGGACGAGCTATTGCAAGCACGGCAAGCGACAGTCAATCCCCACGACATTGCCCAAATTCAATATACGAGCGGAACGACGGGTTTTCCCAAAGGGGCGATGCTCACCCATTACAATATTGTAAATAACGCGCATTTGGTAGCCGAACGTGGCGGGATGCAGCCCGATGATAAACTGGTTACGCCTATGCCGCTTTTTCATACGGGCGGCTGTGTGCTGGGCGTGTTGACCATGCTCACGAAGGGTGGCACGTTGTTGCCCCTGATTGCTTTCGACCCGGCCAAGCAACTTGAGATTATTTCAAACGAGGGCGGGACGCTTTCTTCGGCCGTGCCAGCCATGCTGGTAGCCATCCTGAACCAACCCGGTTTGCAGGAGGCTAAATACAATACCTCGTCCTTGCGCTATATGACCAGTGGCGGCGCACCCGTGCCGGTGGTACTGATGGAGCAGGTCAAATCCAGAATTGGAGCGGATGCCTCGATTGTGTTTGGTATGACCGAAGCCAGCCCGACCATTACCCAGACTTTGCCCTCGGATAATTTTGAGCTAAAATCGGCGACGGTTGGGCTGCCGACGGCTTACGCTGAGGTAAAAATTGTGAACCCGCAGACAGGCGAAGCGGTAGGATTTGGGGAAACGGGCGAACTACTGACACGCGGCTACCTGGTGATGAAGGGCTACTATAACATGCCCGAAAAAACTGCCGAAGCGATTGACCATGAAAATTGGTTGCACACCGGCGATTTGGCGACCATGAACCCGCAAGGCTATATTAACATTGTGGGCCGGGTTAAAGATATGATCATTCGGGGTGGGGAAAATATGTATCCGGCGGAAATCGAAGCTTTTTTGATGCGCCACCCAAAGATAGCCGAAGCTCAAATCGTGGGCGTGCCAGATGCATTTATGGGCGAAGAAATGGTCGCGCTTTTGCGGGCCAAACCGGGCGAAACTCCCACCAAAGAAGAATTGCGCGAATATTGCCGGAGTGGGATTAGCAAGAACAAGATACCGAAGTACATCCAGTTTGTAACTGAATACCCGATGACGGTTAGCGGCAAAATCAAAAAGTTTGAATTACGCTCCCAACTTATCAAAGAACTCAATCTGGAAAATGTCGGCAACGTAAAAACGGCTTGAGCCACTACCCTAAATTCGGGTCTTTTGAACTTATAAATAATCAGGAATGAATTTAGAAAGCCCTTTGGCGTTCAACCGCCCTGAAAGGAATTTTGGGCTAAGTTATGGGAAGTTGATTTAAACTAACCCTAAAAACTTGGTAATTACTCAGAGGTAGGAAGGAATTCCAATCCCGACATAACGGGTTTAGGTAAAATCGGGATTGGAAATCCCTCCTACATTAACCTAACGCTGCCTGAGTAGTTACAAAACTTAACTTGTATCTAAATTAGTTGGTTTGAACCAATTTGCGGTATCTTAGCCGGAAATTCATTTCAAGGCCGGGTTTACCCACCTAGAATTAGGCTTACATAAGGCAGTCTGCGTCTTAGCATAAAAATTAGCAGGAGAAAAACTGTTATGAAGTTAGTAGAATTTGCCAGTGCCAGAAGCGGCGATAAAGGGGATTGCTGCAATGTCGCCCTTTTCCTGAACAATCAGGAAGATTATGAGCGAGTACGGCGGTTGGTGACGGCGGAACGGGTAAAAGCACATTTTCGGGGAATTGTGCAGGGCGAAGTAGAACGCTACGAAGTGCCGAACGTACTGGCCTTTAATTTTGTGTTGCGGCAAGCTCTGGGCGGTGGTGGTACGCGCTCTTTGAGTATTGACGGTTTGGGCAAAACAATGGGGGCGGCTTTGCTTCGACTAGAAATTGAGGACGCAGAATAAAAGTTAAAAAAGCAATATTCGGGTCGGCCCAGATTAGTAGATTATAAAAATAGGTCTCTCCTTTTGTGACTTTTGTGTTAAGATTAACGAAATCTCGCATTTTGGTTAAATCTAGTGCATTTCCAACGGTTAGCAAAAATTTGTGATATTTCCACAGAGGTTCGTGAAAATATCTTGTCTCAAAAAAATTAGCTCCTATTATCTCGGAGGTGGATTTTGAACCTGAAAAGCTTTTCGCGCACCCGTTATTTCGGGCTGCCAGTCGCTTTCCTGAGCCTGTTTATGATTGTACTGCTGGTGCTTTCTTCAGATGTATTGGTACAAGCTTCTGATTATACCGGGGCAGCAGTTATGCCCGAAGGACAAACGAACCAGCCAGTACGTTTTCGCACAGTAGACGGTTCGGTAGATAATTCGGCGAGTCACAAGAGTGTGGTACAGCCCTTCGCCAGACCGGGCGGCAGTGCTTTGGTACAAGCTGGTATTCAATATCACGGCGGGCCAGTTATGACTGCTACCAAGACGATTTACGTTATTTGGTACGGCAATTGGTCGGGTAACACTGCTACGACTATTTTGCCCGATTTGCTAAGAGGTTTAGGCGGCACATCTCACTTTAATATTAACACCACCTATACTAATTCGGCGGGTACTCCTGTTTCCAACAGCATTGCTTACGGCGGTTCGACCACTGATAGCTACAGCCAGGGAACGAGCCTGACCGATGCAAAGATTTGGACAATTGTGCAAAGTGCGCTTAACAGTGGTCGCTTGCCCCGCAGCTCCAATGCCATTTACGGTGTTTTCACCAGTGGCGATGTAAGTGAACAAGGCTTCCTGACCCAGTTCTGTGGCTGGCACACGCATGGCAGCAACGGCGGAACGGATGTCAAGTATATGTTTGTCGGCGACCCCAAGAAGAATTACCGTGCTTGTGCCGCGCAAACCACCTCACCTAACGGTAATACCAGTGCTGACGCAATGGCGAGCGTAATTACTCACGAAATCGAAGAAACTGCCAGCGACCCCGATTTGAATGCCTGGTACGATACTAGCGGCAACGAAAACGCCGATAAATGCGCCTGGACTTTTGGTTCAACCTCCACTTTATCAAATGGCGCGAAGTACAATCTGACCTTTGGTGGTCGCAACTGGTACATTCAGCAAAACTGGCTGAACGTTGCTCCCAGTGGTCGCTGCGCCAAAACCTACTAGAAACCGGGTTTACTTTAATTAGTTGGATAGCTCGAAAATTTCTGAAATAGCTTGATTAAAAAAGACCCTGAATCAGTAAAACGGTTCAGGGTCTTTTTTCCTAAATGCTCGTTTGTAGGAGGGAATTCCAATCCCGATTTTACCCAAACCCGAAAGGTCGGGATTGGAATTCCCTCCTACAAATAGTTTTGATTACTCTAAAGGCCAAGAGCGGACCATTTACCCTCGCGAATTTCGCTGACAAAGTTATCCAGAATACGGGCGGTTGCCCCCCAGATAACCAGATTTTTGTAATGGTAAAAGTTGACGGGCTGCGGGTTGCCGCGCATCACCCAAATTTCTTCGCGCACGTTGCGGGGGTCTAGCAGGGCGCGAAGGGGCAAATGAATCAGCTCGGCCACCTCGAAATCGTCGGCCACGAATTCAAGGGGATTTTCGGGGTCAATTAAAATACCTACAAAGGGATAAATAATAAAGCGGCTCACCACCGTATCCGTACCGGGAAGCTGGCCCAAAATTCGCACTCGGTCTGGCGATACCCCGACTTCCTCTTCACTTTCCCGCAAGGCGGTATTGACCAAAGTTTTATCTTCGGGCTTGAAGCCGCCGCCGGGAAAGCTGATTTGGCCTTTATGGGTATGCACTTTTTCGGTGCGCCGCATAAATAATAAATGGGGTTCGCCCTCGATTGGCCGGATAAGGAGCAAGACGGCGGCGGGGCGACGGTTCGGCTGGTCGGGTGGCGGAGTCGGCTCGAAAGTTTCCTCAACTGACATAGTTTTGTCCTTTTTTACCCAAAACACTCGCATAAGCCGCGATTTGTTCTCGTACCGAATTTTCCCAGCTATAGACCGTCAAAACTTTGTGCTTGCCTTTTTCGCCCATTACTTTACGGGCCGCTTCATTTTCGAGCAAATCCAGAATTTTATCGGCCACCGCCCCCGGTTCTTGCCGGGTAAGTAAACCGTCCACCCCATCGCTGATAACTTCACTGACCGCCGGAATATCACAGCCAATTACCGGCTTGCTGAACGACCAGGCTTCCAGATAAACCCCGCCAAAGCTCTCCTGCGTGCTTGGTACACAAAAAACGTCGCAAGCGGCCAGTGCGTTGCCTTTTTCCTCACCTGAAACAGTATCCAATTCCAAAATACGGCTATCCTTGACCCCTTCAAAAACTTTGCGGGAATAGCTGGTGCGCGGGCCAATAAAAACAAAACGGGTTTTGGGCTGGTTGTGCCAGACCGGGACTGTCGCCCCCAGCATGGCTTCATAGCCCTTGTACGGGTATTTTTGGCCTAAAAACAAAACTAGCGGGTCATCGCCCAAATTGTATTTATCCCGAAAAGCCTGCCCGTCGCCCTGCGCTTCGATAATCGCCCCAACATTTCGGACAAAAACTTTGCGCTCGTCTACACCCAGCCCAATCAGGGTTTCGCGTTCGTGTTGGGTAGAGGCCATAATGCCATCGGCTTTACGGTAAAGTTGGTGGTACTGACGGTGAAAGATACTTTTCCAGCGCGGGTGATGATAAGGGGTCAGGAAAAAAGGAATATCCCGCTCTTTCGCCACTTTGTACGAGGCGTAACTCAAGCCCTCCCGCCCAATACGCACGTTATGAATTACATCCGGGTTGTATTCGGGGCTAATTTTGCTTTTCATTATCCCTGAAATTTGCGAAACAGCCCAGCCCTGCAAAGGTAAATAAGTAAAGGTCGGCAAAATTAGCCGGATTTTATCCATTGGGGAAAGGCAAATTGGCTCAATTTGGGTTGGGCCGTCCTTGTAAGGCTCAAAGCAAGGCGCACGTAAAGTTGTGCCGAGTAGCCAATCAGTCCGATTAGTATTCCAGTGCGATTGGACGCGGGCCGTTACGCCCTCCGGCAAGCGGGCAATAGTTTCACGTAGCTGATTTTCCGCTCCGCCGATGGCCGGCCAGTAGCGAGTAATTGTATATAGTAATTTCATTAAAATTTACGATTTATGATTTAGATTTACGATTTAATAGCTTTACAGACGATTTGTATTTTAAATAAATGCTGTCAAAAACTCAGTGGCAGAGCAGCGTTCTACAAAAATTCCGCTTACCTCATAGCTTCTCATTTACTTTTAAAACTGGTAAGCTTAAACTTTGATTGGTAAATTTATTATAGTGTTCCATTAAATCTTTGGTTAGTTTCGACCAGGCTAATTTTTCTTCGGCGACCCGCCGGGCGTTTGCGCCAATTGCTTCACATTCTGCCGGATTATTCAGTAATTCGATAATGGCCGCGGCAAAGTCAGCCGAATTAGGTGCCGCCAGTTTGCCAATATATTCTTGCTCAAAAAGCTTTTTCATTTCGCCTACCGGGTTACTTACTACCGGGCGGGCGGCAGCCAAATAATCGCCGACTTTGTTAGGCCAGCGTCCGACGTTCGCCAGTTTGTTAGCGAAAGGCAAAGCAAAAACGTCGGCACAAGCCAAATATTCGGGCAATTGCTCGTAAGGCAACATTCCAGCCTCGATTATTTGACCACGCAATTTGCCCGATTCGCGTAAATTGGTAAGCAAAGGCGAACGCGCTCCTGTCACCAGCAATACCGCGTTTTCAATTTGCCTGTCAATTTCGGCAAAAGAATTAACCACCAAATCCAAATCGTAATGGACAAAGCCGGAAAAGCCCAAAACTTTAGCGTTTAGCGGAATCCCTAGTTTTTCGCGCATGGCCGATTTGGACAAAGGGCGCACAGTTTCAATATCCGCGCCACCGGGAATACGCCGGATTTTAGCAGGGGCGATACCCATTCCTTCGGCTCGCCCTTGTAGGGCTGAACTGATTACAGTCAGGCCGTCAGCGTACTGGCGGTAATCTTCCTCAAAATGAGTTTCAATCGGCGTAAAAAAATTGCGTAAAAGCCAGTTAGAGCGTTCTTCGGTCACGCCGCCGCGCCCCCACCAATCGGCCCAATCCGAGAAAAGGAGGCTACCTTCCCGCTTTTTCTGCAAGGCCGGGAAAATCACCACCGGGCGTGAATCGAAAGCATGGACTATATCATAGTGCTTGCCGCGCAGGTAACTCAGGCGATTGAGCGTATCCCAAAAATCCCAACCGCTCCGGCCCATTCCCCAAAGCAAATCGGGAGCTTCAATAACCCGAACTCCGTCTATAAAGCTTTCGCTAAAACCGCGTCGCGTTTTGGGGGCAATCGTTATTAAATCTACTGAATGTCCCGCTCGTACCAAATGGCGGCCAAACTGAATACAACGATGGAAAGTGCTTTTCCACTTAACGTTGTGATTCAGAAACAAAATCTTCATTAAAAATCAGCCCGTTCCGTTCTCAGCACTCAAAGCTACTCCTACAAATTAAGCCTGAACAACTTAGGCTTTGATAAGGCTAGTTTAATACAGTTACTCTTATTTGACAAGCAGGCCGCCTGAATTTTCCTAAATCAAAACTTGACAAGCCGGACTTGCTTTGCTAGAATGAAGTCGAATTATGCGGGTGTAACTCAGTGGTAGAGTTCCTGCTTCCCAAGCAGGCTGTCGTGGGTTCGAGTCCCATCGCCCGCTCTTTTTTATTTCATACCCCTAAAGCCTCCCCGTTTGTATTATAATAAATTGCGAGGATACGATTTTGCCAAAAGTTACTGATAACCAGCCGCGCCGCCGCGAACGTCCACTTAAACGTTTACCCTCGATTTTGGTAGGGGTGTTTTTGACTCTGTACGCTCTTTTCTTTGGCTATCGCACTCTGGCTTCGATTGTCTACCCTTATCCGATTGAATACGGGGAAGGGGCGGTACTTTACGAAGTTTATCATATCAGCCTGAACGACCCCTGGTTTCTCTACAAGGATAATTCCACGTCGCCCTACCGGGCCGCAATTTACAGCCCGCTTTTTTATTATACCGCCGCGCCGCCGACCTGGTTGCTGGGCGGGCCGAGCTTTGCGCCGGGACGGGTAATTTCGGTGCTATCGGCTTTACTTTCAGGTTTTTTGATTTACCGGGCGGCTCGTTTGCAGGAACTTTTGGTAAGAATTAGTAACCGGGAGCAACGTATTCGGCTGGGTTGGCGGACTGCTTTGTGCGCGGCGGTACTACCCTTCGGGACAGCCCCGGTGTATGCCTGGGGTGCCTTATACAAACCCGATATGCTGGCAGTCGCCTTGAGCCTTTCCGCAATTTTTGTAGTTTATTTATATATCGAACGTAGCGACCCGCGTGATACCGTTATTTTTGTGCCGGGCTACGATGAAGCGGTTGCCCGTCGTCTGGGATTATCCGAAGCGGACGCTGCTGCCGCCGATTATCGTCGCCGCGCCGCCTACATTACTCAAGCAACCTGGGCGGCAATGGGGGCGGGTTTGTTGTGCGCTCTGGCTTTTTTCACCAAACAATCGGCTTTGGCTGCTCCTTCCGCGATTTTCTTTTTTCTGGCTTTGCGGGAAAGACGCTTGGCTCTTTACTTTGCGGTGGCTTTTGTCGGGCTAACTACTACTTTGGTGGTGCTTTTCCAGCCGCTAACTGACGGCCAGTTTTTTACCCACGTGGTTAGCTACAATGGGCAAAGCTACGAAGTAGAATGGCTTTTTACCGCACTTGGCTTTCTAATCGGAACGCACCCGGTATTACTGCTTTTTTCGCTAATATACCTTGCTGGAGAATTTCGACTCATCAAGTTTTGGGGTCGTAGCAATGCCTTGCCGGGAATTTGGCCGCTTTATTTTCTGGTGGCCTTGTTCGTTACCCTGACTGTTGGCAAGGTCGGGGCGAACTTGAATTATTATATAGAACTATTATTTATCGCCTCACTTCTAAGCTGGTGGCTGCTGGCCCGCCTGTTAGCCGCCCGCCAAACTTTGCGGCTGTCCCTTGACGATTTGCAATTTATTATTCGTCGAAGTAAAACTAACCCTAAACCAGCTAACCCCCAATCGTCAATCGTCAATCGTCAATCGTCAATTTCTTATGCCACTTTAGCAATGCTACTGATGTTCGGACAGCTAGTTTTGCTGCACCATATTCCGATTGTGGCGGATGGCGCAAATACGCCCGGCCCACTTAGCTGGCAGCCAGGGCCAGAAGTGGCGGCTACCGTGCGGCAACTGGCGGCACGCGGGCCAATGCTGGCCGAGGATAGCGGCTGGTTGGCGGTAGAACGTATTCCGACGGATTTGGATGATTCTTTTGTGTTCGGGCAGCTTGCCAAAGACGGGCAATGGTCGCAGCAAAATTTCTTAAAGGAACTGGCGGGCGGCAAATACAAGGCAGTTATGCTGGAAATGGCTGTGCCGGACGAAACCGAAGAAGCCGAACTGGAACGATTAGCCCAAAGCGGCAACTACAGCCCTTTTCCGGGCCGTTTCTCGCCCGAAATGCTGGCTCAATTCAAGCAAAACTTCAAGCTCGAAAAACGTCTCGGCAAATACGTCTTTCTCAGCCCTAAGAGCTAAAAGGGGGTTTTGTGCTTCCGACTTTATACTTCCGACTTCCGACTTGTCCCTACGCTCCTCTGGTTTTTTCGCGGGCTTTTAGGCGTTCCCAGCCGAGGCTAATAAGGCCAAAGGGGGCGGTAAGACAGCCGTTCAGGAAAGAAGGCTTGGCGGGACGTTTATCAAAAGATGCGCTGGAAATTTCTAAATTGTTTTCGGCAGCCAACTTCCGCAAAATCTCCCAAATTTTCTCCCGATTAATCCGATTTTGGACGAGCAGCAAGTGCATATGGCCGAAGCGGGTGGCAGTCATTCCCCAGCCTTCCCGCCGGATAATTTCATCCATTTCAAGTGGGGTCAATTGCTTGCTATTCCAGGCCAGCCCCGCGTCATTGTGCGAAAACATTTGGTCGGGAAAAGGATTAAGCGGCTCTTTAGTAATCCAGGTAATATCCTCTAAATCAATCGAATGAAAAAAGATAATATCTTTTAATTTTTCTTCTTCGGTTGAGGTTTGAGCCAACAGCCAATAATAATCCTGGCGTTTGCCCGGCTGGGTCTTTCGGTTGGCCTCACCGCTCAAAACTACCGGGACGTGATGGACATCCTTAACCCGACTAAAGCGCAAGGAAGCGTCCATCGGCCAGTTACGTCCCCACAAGTGGCTAATATTAAGGGTATAACCGGGGGGAGTAATTTGTTGAAGGAGGGCCAGCTGCATTGCCCGCCAATCGTCCCTGTCCAGCTCCTCCGGGTTGGTTAATTCAAACTCCAGCATATCCCACGCGCCCTCCGGGTCGTCGGCATAATCAGCCGGGTTGGAGGGTGGGCGCACATCCCAATAAATTGTCCAGAGGCGTTGCCCCTTCTTGTACGGATGCCATGACATAAGAATTTCCGTTTCTATTTATTTAAGTATTTCATCTAATCTTGATTAAGATTGTACGGTAGATAAGATAAACTAAAGCGCAAATCAGACCTGTTCCAAACAATATTACCAAACTTGGCAGGAAGACCTCTCCGATTATACCAAAAAAATCAGTGCCTATTGCGCGGTGCAGCAAAAAAAGATACCCAAAATAAATTGCCCAGGCCACCAGCACAATAAAAATCAGGCACAGCCGCACTGCTGTAAGCCTTCGCTCTTTGTTATCATTCATAATTCAGGTATTTTATCTCGGCTAATCTCTTGTTTGTTTGGCTAACTGGCCTTATTATAATATTGTTTTCAGGAAAATACCAGCTTTTTCAGGTTATAGTTTAAGACAAGGTCTCCATTTTTATCCATAAAGGCGGGCTTGATTGTCTTTATAACAGAATTTTGGTAGATTTGGGGTGTTCAGTCCGATAAGGCCAGTAAAAAGGAGTAGGGAAGATGAGCGTAGAGACACGGTTGCGGCGTGGGGTGGTTAATTCGACGGAAGCGGTAGGTTTTTTGCAGGAATTGGTACGGCAAGTTTCGGTTAATCCGCCGGGTGATGAGGCAGCAGTCGCCCAAATGATTGCCCGCCGTTTTGAGAATTTGTCGAATTGTACAGTAGAGTTGGTGGAACTTGAAGCGGGACGGGCTAACGTTGAAATTACCCTGAAAGCCAAAAACCCGAAAGCGGCGGCTTTGCTCCTGACCGGGCATCTCGATACGGTAGCCGCCGGGTTACGGGCTAATTGGTCGCAAGAGCCTTTTGGCGCGGAAATCGTAGACGGCAAATTGTACGGGCGCGGCACTGCTGATATGAAAGGCGGCGTGGCGGCAATGGTGCTGGCTCTGGAAACGCTGGCGCGGGAAGAAACCGAACTGGCGGCGGACGTTTATTTTCTGGGGACAGTTGGCGAAGAAGTGGATTCTGCCGGAGCGCGAGATTATTTTGACCGGGGCAGGATGCAGGGAATTGGCGCGGTAGTGGTGGGCGAACCCACCGATTGCGACCTCGTTCCGGCTCATAAAGGGGCGTTATGGTTGCGTTTGACCACGAAGGGCCGTACCGCCCACGGTTCTACCCCTGATTTGGGGGTAAACGCGATTACCCACATGATTGCACTGGCTCAACAACTGGAAGAAGAACTGGAATTGGCCGCTCCGCCGCATCCCTTGCTCAAGCCGCCTACGCTGGCCCTGACTACGATTGGCGGCGGGGTGCAAACCAATGTTATTCCCGAAGCGGCTTATGCCACGTTGGATATTCGGACTGTGCCGGGTTTGGAACACTCGGCGGTTTTGCAAAAGGTGCAAAAGGTTATTAATAAACTGGCCGAGCGTATTCCTGGCTTTAGCGCAGAAGTGGAAGTTTTGAACGATAGGCCACCAGTTTCTACTGCACCTGAAAGCGATTTGCTGCAATTGGCCCAAAAACTTTACCCGCAGGTGACAAATCGTACTCCGAAAATCCGGGCCGCCAACTATTATACTGACGCTTCGGCTCTAAGCGTGGCCGGACAAGTGCCAACCCTGATTTATGGGCCGGGCGATGATAAATTAGCTCACCAGCCTGACGAATACGTTCCCGTTGCGGCTTATCTCGAATCAATTGATTTCTTTTACCACTTGATAAGTATTTACGGACAATAGATAACTGCTATTAGATTGGTCTGAAAAAGGGGTTTTGGGATTTGACTTAGCGAGGCAAATCTTATATAATCTTTAATCGCAGTCTAAAAAGTGCGTACCTGTAACGGGCTAAATTGTAGGTTAAATTAGAAAAATCAGGCAAACCGCAGGTGGGCTTTGGCCCGCTTTATATGATAAAAAGCAAAGCGCGGCGGGCCGCTTGAGGAGGAAAGATTAAAGTGTTTGCGGTTGTAGAAACTGGAAGCAAACAATACCGGGTGAAGCCAGGTCAATTGATTAAAGTTGACAAGCTACCGGGTGATGCTGATGGCGAAATTCGCCTTGAAAAAGTATTGATGATTTCGGATGATGCCGGGGCAGTTACCATCGGCACGCCGGTAGTGGAAGGCGCGGCTATCCGGGCCACGATTGTTGAGCAGGGCAAGGGCGTGAAGATTCGCGTTTTCAAGTTCAAATCCAAGAAACGCTATCGCAAGACGCGCGGCCACCGCTCGAAAATTACCACTCTCAGAATTGAAGAGATTTTGAACTAATTAGGGAGGAGTAAAGAGATGGCTCACAAAAAAGGGGTAGGTAGCTCCCGAAACGGACGCGACAGCAAACCCAAAATGCTAGGGGTCAAAAAGTACGGCGGCGAACTGGTCAAAAGCGGCAATATTATCGTGCGGCAACGCGGCACTGAATTCAAGCCGGGTCTGGGCGTAGGCATTGGCCGCGACCATACCATTTTTGCGACTATCGCCGGACACGTAAAGTTCGAGTGGGATAGCAAGGACAAGCAGCGCATCAGCGTTTACCCGGTGGAAACTCCTACTGTTGCCGTGCCAGTGAGTCAAGCACCGACTATCGAAGCGGCGGCAGACTAAAACTTTTTTTGAATTTTTGCGTATATATTACAGAAGGAAAACAGGCAAGCCTTCCTAATTATATAATTTACAGTAAAGGGGTTTTTACAAAAACATGAAACAGGGAATTCACCCCAGGTACAAGGAAACGCAAGTTGTATGTGCAACTTGTAACACGACCTGGACAACCCGTTCGACCAAAGGTAGCAATATTCGTACTGAACTTTGTTCGAGCTGCCACCCGTTCTTTACCGGGGAGCAACGCATTGTGGACACTGCCGGTCAGGTTGACCGCTTTATGCGGCGTATGAGTCTGCGGCAGCAAGACCAGAAGGCCGAGAAATAGTAACTCAATATTGAGCAAAGATAAATAGAGCCGCCGCTTGTATTAAACCAAACGGCGGCTTATTTTGTGTCAGGAGGGTCGGGAGTGTTCGGGGACAATGCGAATTTGCAACGGCGGCACGTCCGTCGGGATGAAAGCGGCGGCTGGATTGAAGTAGTTTGTGGTAGTATGTTTAGTGGCAAGACCGAAGAACTAATTCGGCGTATCAAACGGGCGGTAATCGCCAAACAGGTAGTCCAGGTCTTTAAGCCCAGCATGGATGACCGCTATGATGCCGTACAGGTCGCTTCGCATAGCGGAGCGCAGTATCAGGCAGTGGCGGTGGTTAGCGTGGCTCAAATGCGTCAGCAGCTTAACCCGGAAGCCGAAGTCGTGGCGATTGACGAAATTCAGTTTTTTGAGCCGGCTGTGCTGGATTTTTGCCGGGACATGGCTCAGGAAGGCCGGCGGGTAATTGTGGCCGGACTGGATTTGGATTTTCGGGGCGAACCGTTTGGCCCAATGCCGTTACTAATGGCCGAAGCCGAACAGGTAGACAAATTGCAGGCGATTTGCCTGGTTTGTGGCGCACCCGCCAGCCGCACCCAACGCCTTATTAATAACGAACCGGCCAATTATAATGACCCAATTATTTTAGTAGGAGCCAGCGAAAATTATGAGGCTCGCTGCCGCCGTCACCACCTTGTCCCCCGCGCCTAAAATCGCGCTGGATGCCCGCTATGTACAAGAACATTTTCCCGGCATCGGGCGGTACGTTTATGAGTTGGTCAAGGGTTTGGCCGAACTTGAGCAGCCCGCCTTTAATTTTGAGCTAAATTTAATTTATAATCCCGCTTTGCCAGACCGCCGCCACAATTTGCCGGAACTGGTTAATTCTTTTCCCCAAAAATTAAGGCTAATCGAAACCGCCGTCCGCCCTTTTTCAGTTGGGGAGCAATGGCAGTTGTTTGGGTTGGCCCGTCACCACAATTTCCGGCTATGGCACGCTCCCTATTATATCCGGCCCTATCTCTTGCCCTGCCCCTCGGTGCTAACCGCCCACGATGTTATCGGGGCAAAAATGCCCAATGCCTTGCCTTCCAAAAAATCGCGCTTGTTGTTTGAAGCGGCTACCCGACTGGCTTTCCTGAGTTCGCGGCGGATTATTAGCGTGTCTGAAGCGGCCCGGCAGGATATAACCACACTTTATAAAGTCAAATCTTCCAAAATCCGGGCAATCCCAGAAGCGGTAGACCCTCAGTTTCGACCTTTTTCAGAGGTGGAAAAAGTCGAAGCTCGCGCCCGTCTTAACTTGCCCGCTTCTTATCTGCTTTATGTGGGGATAAACAAGCCCCACAAAAATTTGGCGCGATTGCTTCAGGCTTTCAAGCTTTTCAAGGACAAAACTAATTCGGCAACTGTTTTAATTCTGGCGGGCAGAGAAGATACCCGTTACGCTCCCGCTTTGCATGAACAAGCCGCAAAGCTTAATCTACCCGAAGAAGCAGTGCGCTTTTGGGGTGAAGTAAGTGAAAAAGATTTGCCTGCTCTATACGCCTGCGCCGATGTTTTTGTTTTCCCCTCGCTCTATGAAGGGTTTGGCTTGCCAGTATTGGAAGCGATGGCAAGCGGCACGCCCGTGGTATGCGCCAACAATAGTTCCCTGCCCGAAGTAGCCGGGAGCGCGGCTTTGCTGTTTGAGGCTGAGAATGTTTTGGAAATGGCAAATTGTTTGGAAAAGGTAATCCAGAATCCAGTCTTGAGATTGGAACTCGCCCAAAAAGGACTACAACAAAGCCAGAGATTTAGCTGGCAGGCTACTGCTACCCAAACCCTCGAAATCTATCGACAAGTTTTGGGTTATTAACAAAAGCTTTTATTAGTTTGCATAGTAAAGTGAGGAAATATGCCAGAATTAGGCACTGTAAAACTTGGAAAATCTGAGCTAAGGCTCCCCGGTATTGGTTTTGGAACTGCGCCCATTGGCGGGATGTATTCTGCCACCCCTGAAGAAGTGGCGATTGAAGCAATCCAGACCGCTTTCCGTCAAGGTATTAATTATTTCGATACCGCCCCTTTTTATGGCAGTGGGCTAAGTGAGACGATTTTGGGCAAAGGACTGGCCGGAATACCGCGCCGCGATTTTATCGTTAGCACCAAAGTAGGTCGCTTGATTCAGCCAGATGGTACGCCAGTTTTTAATTATAGCCGCGATGGAGTGCTACGCAGCCTTGAAAGTAGCCTGAAACGGTTGCAACTTGATTACGTGGATATTTTACTGATTCACGACCCGGATGATTATTACGAGCAGGCCATCGGGGAAGCTTTTCCGACACTGGCCGATTTGCGTTCGCAGGGGGTAATCAAGGCGATTGGTTGTGGCATGAACCAATGGCAAATGCTCCAGAAATTCGCGCAGGAAGGCGATTTTGATTGTTTCTTGCTGGCGGGCCGTTATACCTTGCTCGAACAGGAAGCCCAGAAAACCTTTTTACCGCTTTGCCAGGAGAAAAATATCGGAATTATAGTTGGCGGGGTCTTTAATAGCGGCCTTTTGGCAAGCAGCCTCGAACAATCCGCCAAATATAATTATCAGGATGCCCCGCCCGAAATTGTCGCCAGAGCAAAAAAGCTGGAAGAAATCTGCCTCAGCCACAATGTACCTTTAAGAGTAGCCGCTTTGCAATTCCCGGCTTTTAATCCGGCTGTCACTACGAGATTGCTTGGTATGCGCTCAATTCAGGAAGTCGAAGAAAATTTAGCGGCTCTGCAAGTTTCTATCCCTGTTAGCCTTTGGCAAGACCTCAAGGCGCAGGGCTTGTTAGAGCCGGATATTCCTGTCGGACAGGAATAATGCTTCAAAAACATTAGGCGGCTGATTAACTGGTTTCACTGCAAAAAATGCTGAATTATGGCTGGTTCACGCTTGACAGACTCGCACCAAAGTGATATTATAGGGACACGTTCGGTTAGATAAAAGAAATCGAGCGCGAACAACCCAACACGGAGGTGTGGTGTAGCGGCCTAACATGCATCCCTGTCAAGGATGAGACCGCGGGTTCGAATCCCGTCACTTCCGCCTAAAAACAAAAAAAGACACCCAGTTGGATGTCTTTTTTTGTTGCTTAATGTTTATGACGACTTCGCCGACTTCGGCGGGTAGAACGGGGACGCGCCCGGCTAATATAGTGATCATGGTTATGTTCCCAAAATGATTGATGATGATTGGGATGGCGTGAGAATAGCCGCTTTAGCTCTGTACTACTTACGTCCAAAATAGCATGAATACTATCGCTAATAATCATACCTAGAATAAAAATTAGCAAATGTAATCCCACAATCGGCCACCAGTCGAAAATGGTTTCTCGTACTAATGACTGCACACTACTACCCAGCAAAAAAATTAGCAACACAGGAAACCAAAGCAAATAGATTATCCTTAGCAAAGTGCTTATTACCGGGAAATGTGAAATGAAAGAACGATGTGACAAAGCTTTTTGATAGGGCCACCAAATTATGCGTAAAGGCCCCCAGCTTTGGTAGCCGATTGAATCCAAGTCCAAATCCGGGTTCATAAAAAATGTGGCAAAACAATAACCCACTGCGAAAACCCCAGCCTGAAGCGGAGTCCAGTGAGCAAAAGCTACCGCTCCGATACTAAGCGGCACACAAACATAGGTGTTAATGGCGCGGTGGGTGTGGCCCATCGGCATAATGATTTTATCTCCTGTCCACAACTATCTTTAGCATCCAGCCTGGTTAATATAGCATAACTAGCACGTTTTTGCTATCAACAAGTTCTAACCATTCGCTAATCACTCCCCGCGTTGACGCTGTAAGTCGGGCGTGGTAACATTGTTTTATGGAAACATTTGGAAAAGAAAAAGTGCAAATACCCTCTCAAAAAGATGCTATGCCGGAAACTCCGTCTCAAGAAGTAATCGCCCGACCTCTGCCGCAGAGCTTACGCTACCTCATGCTTGGGCTGCTAATACTGGGTGTTGCTGGCGCGGTAGTCTTCGCTTTTATCCGTCAAAATCCGGCCAGGCCAGTGCTAAATCCAAACGCTGATACTTGCGCTGACCCCGTAACCGAGAATCGCTTGCGCGAAACCGTCAGTAAAAGCCCTAACGATTTTAGCAGTTTGATGGATTGGGGCGACTACAACCGTCGTTGTCTTGAACCGGCTGATTTAACCTCGGCTATTTCGGCTTACCAGAATGCCGCCCGCCTTGCCGATAATCCGGCTAACAAAATTTTGGCTGAAAACCGAATCGAAGCTCATCTGAATTTAGGATTGGCTTATCTTTTCAAAAGCAGCTTTAAAGAGGCTCAAAGCGAATTTCGGCTGATTGTGAACGAGCAGCCTAATAATACTTCGGCTTTGCTGGCACTTGGCGCGGCTCTTTCCAAAGAAGATGCTCAACAGGCTTTGGTTTATCTTAAAAAAGTGCTGGAAGTTGCTCCGGCGGGTAGCCCGGTAATTCAAAATGCTCAAGCTTTAATTAACGACATAAATAAAAACAACGCTGGCCCACTTATGCCAACGCCTACCCCCAAAGTTTAATTTACTATGACTGAATTAAAAGCCGCATTGGTAGGTGAATCGTGCTTTCGGGTTCGTTTTGTCGAAACGGACGCAATGGGAATTGTGCATCATTCCAGCTATATCCCCTGGCTGGAACAGGCCCGTACCGATTTTTGCCGGACGGTAGGAATGTCCTATCCTGAGATTAGCGCGAAGGGTATTGATTTTATGGTGACAGAGCTTTCGGTCAAATATCTCAGCCCTTCCTTTTTCGATAATGAAATTGTGGTACGGGCCTGGGTAGAAAAAGTTGGGCGGGTTAGCTGTCGCTTTGGCTATCAAATCTATAACCTGACTACTGGCAAAATTTGTTTGGGGGCTACCACTGAACACGCGGCGGTAAATCGTGACGGCAAAATTCAGCGTATGTTTCCCGAATTGTACCAGTTATTGCTTCAGCACGCCGGAAGCGGCCCTGTTAAATAATTAACCCTGTTAAAATAGCGTGGCGAGGCGAAAAGTAGCCTAAAATCGTAAACTACGTAATTGTTTGGTAATTTCTTAGTGGGCTAAAGTTGGTATACTTTAAGAGGTTAAGGCAATAGCTAAAGAACAAACTAAAACAAACTTTTTCGCACTTATTACGTATTTATATTGATATTAACCACCGCAATGAAAAACCAAAATTTTAAGAAATTTTTAAGGAAAGCAAGAGGTTTGTATAAATGGAACAGCGAGAAATAGCAACATTAGCCGGAGGTTGCTTTTGGTGTCTGGAAGCGGTTTATCTGGAGCTAAAAGGGGTCGAAAAGGTCGAATCAGGTTACATGGGCGGACAGGTAAAGAATCCCTCTTACAAACAGGTTTGCAACGGCACGACGGGTCATGCCGAAGTAGTGCAGGTAACGTATAACTCGCAAATCGTTTCTTTTGAGGATTTGCTCAAAGTCTTTTTCACTATTCATGACCCAACGACGCTTAATCGACAGGGCTATGACACTGGCACGCAATATCGTTCGGCCATTTTTTATCACACTCCTGAACAAAAGGCGGTTGCCGAGCGTATGATTGGCGAGCTTAATGCCAACAAGCTTTGGGATGCGCCGATTGTTACCGAAGTTTCGCCTTTGGACATTTTCTACAAGGCCGAAGATTACCACCAAAATTACTTTGCCAACAACCCGGAACAGCCTTATTGCCGGGCAATAGTTGCCCCCAAAGTTGCCAAGTTCCGCAAGATGTATTTTCAGCAACTTCAAAAGTAAACTATAATTCTAAAAAAAGTCAGCTCAGTTTTGCTTAATTGGGCTGGCTTTTTAAATTCAAGCTTATTATTGCTGGCACTAAATTTGCGCCTCTTTTTGGGAGATTTTACAAAATTTGATGAAACGAAAAGGGAACAAAATGCAGGAACAATCATTATCGCCGGATTTTTTTGATGATATGTATCAAAAAAATTCTGACCCCTGGAATTTTAAGAAAAGCGAATACGAAGCCCAAAAATACACCGCCACTATCGCCGCTTTGCCTCGTCCGCGCTATCGCTCTGGCTTTGAAATTGGTTGCTCAATTGGAGTATTGACCGAAAAATTGGCTCAAAAATCTGAAAAGTTATTAGCGGTAGATATAACCGAACGAGCTTTGGAACAGGCAAGAGAACGCTGCCAGAATTTGCCGCAGGTACGTTTTGCCAATTTGTTTGTACCTGAAACTTATCCAAACGAAAAATTTGATTTGACTATGCTCTCAGAAGTTGGCTACTTTTGGTCACGCCAGGATTTGACCAAAGCTTATTATTTGATTGCCGAGCATTTAGAACCGGGCGGACATTTGCTGATGGTACATTGGACACCCTTCGTCCCCGAATTTCCCCGAACCGGGGACGAAGTGCATGATACTTTCTTGAAATTGGCCCAAACTGACAAGCAGATGCGCCATTTAGCTGGCCGACGCGAGGAGCGTTACCGGCTGGATTTGCTGCAACGGAATTAGGCGGGGTTCTTGCGTCTGTTCTTGCTGGTACAAGCGGTTTAGCAACAGACGCATTTCCCAAATAGCCTGTTCAATTGGAATAAACGACCATTGTTTTGACCAATCGTAGCGGTTGTGACGGTAGTTTTCCATTTTGTCATTAAGGACACCAAAGGTTTGCCGCACGCTCAAGGCTTCGCAAAGCCAGATAACATCTACCCCGATAGCCTCGGCCACCCGACTTATTTCGTTCATCGCTGGCTCTTGCCCGCTTTGTACCTTTTGCCAGAGCAAGCGGAATTGTCGGCGACCTCGCAAGCGGGTTTCGATAGCGGCGGCCTGCTCCACATTCCAGCTTTGGCCCTGTTCGCCATGCTCAACCCAGGTGTCAAGCTGCATCGCTAGTCCTACTGGTACGCGCCCTACTGTACGCGCCGAAGTTGTCACCCGCACAAGAGGGCTATGCCGGAATTGGGCATCAGCTTTGTTTATTTCTTTGTACAAGAAAACATCTTCCAAAGTTTTAACGTTGGGCATACCGCCCACTTGCCCGTAAACCTCGGCGGTCATCGCCAGACTTGCTCCAAAATGCTGGTAGTGGCGCGGCCAGGGATTATGCGGTTTTGGGTCTAAAATTGTTTCAATCCGGGCCGTCAAATGGCGGTAGCCGACATCCCGCAATAGAAAAGTACGAGCCTTTGGATGTAATTCGCTTAAATCTACCAAAATCCGCCCGCCTACTGCGTCTGCGCCCTGCCCCAATTCGTGCAGGGTTGCTGCCAGCCACTCAGGAGCAACCCGTGTATCGGCATCAGTAGACGCGATTACGCCGCGTCGCCCCAACTTTTGCAAACGTCGGTACGCTTCATCCATCAAAAGCTGTCGCGCCCGTGCCACTCCGGCTTGCTCTGGCGGGATATTGATTTCTACCACGTGCAAAATTAAATCAGGATTGGAACGCCCAAATTCGCGGGCAAGTTCGGCTGTGTCATCGCTGCAATTGTTTGCCAGCAAAATAATTTCGTAGCGGTGGTGGGGGAAAACTCGTCCCTGCAAATCTTGCTGATGAGCCAGAGCCTGCAACGTATTTCCGATATTCTTAGCTTCGTCTCTGGCGGGAATAATTACACAGATTTCGCAGCCGGGTTGCAGAGGGCTATTTACTAATGGGAAGGGCGGCTGCACAATTCGTTCAGCTAAACTGTCCAAGGGGCTTATCAGTTCCTTTCTAATCTTGTTCACCCAAAGTTTTAGTTGTAGTATCTACAAAGAAAGCAGTCTCAATCCTAGCAAGCGCATTTTTTATGCCAAAATTCTATCAGGAAAGCAGTTTTATACAAAGCTTGAAATCTGCAAAATCGCCGGATAAGTGCTATTATGTCCTTACCTGTTTTTCACTCAAAGGCGCAAAGAAAACCGCAAAGGCTTTCAGATGATTTTTAATGTACAAAAAAGAAGAAGAGAAAGAGGATAAGAATGGGCTTCAAAGTTGAAACCGGGTTCTATTCACCTAAACTAGAGGAAGTCGGGGCGATTGCCAAAGCCGCCGAAGAAATAGGCTACGACGGTATTCATGCTTCCGAAACTGCCCACGACCCTTTCTTGCCGCTCGTTTTGGCGGCAGAACATACCGAACGAATTTCGCTCGGTACGGCGGTAGCAATTGCTTTTCCCCGCAGCCCGATGATTACCGCTATGATGAGTTGGGATTTGCAGAAATATTCCAAAGGCCGCTTTATTTTGGGGCTAGGTACACAGGTAAAAGGTCATAACGAACGGCGTTTTAGCGTTCCCTGGACGGCACCCGCCCCGCGCTTGAAAGAATACGTCGAAACTTTACGGGCTATCTGGGATACTTTCCAAAATGGTACGAAGCCAAACTATAGCGGCGAACATTACCAGTTTACCCTGATTAACCCGGTTTTTAATCCCGGCCCACTCGAACACCCCTACATCCCGATTCATCTGGCCGCCGTCAACGAAGGTAATGCCCGGATTGCCGGAGAAGTGGCCGACGGTATCAAGCTGCACAGCTTTAATACCATGAAATATACTCAAGAAGTCTTGGTGCCAAGTATCGAAAAAGGGCTGGAAAAATCAAACCGCAGTCGTGATAAATTTGAAATCTGGGGTGGCGGCTTCCTGGCTACCGGCAAAGATTGGGCGACGGTGGAAAAGAACGTCGAGCAGGTTAAGCGAATGGTCTCGTTTTATGGCTCAACCCGCACTTATCAGGGTGTTCTCGACCATCACGGTTGGACGGACATCGGTGAACAACTTCACCAAATGAGCGTAAACAATAAATGGGACGAAATGCCCAAACTTATTACGCCGGAAATGGTCGAAGCCTTTGCGGTGGTCGCCCCTTACGATAATGTAGTCGAGAAAATGCGCGAACGTTACGGCGGGACAGTAGACGCAATCGATTTTAGCGATTACAGCAAAGATATTGACGACCAGGACGTTGTCCGCCATTTGGTCAGGGAGCTACAGCGCGACCCCGTTCCGGCTTAGTTAGTTGTTAGTTGCGAGTTAGAAGAAAGGTTGTGGGTTGTCGGAGGGACAGATTTTTTAGTTTCTATAGATAATCGGAAAAAGAAGTGGGATTGTTAGATTAGTGGTAGTTATCATATTATGATTTATCTTTATTACGGAGACGACCAATTTACTCTTAAAGAAGAAGTAGGTCGCCTTAAAGAGACTAATAATCAGGGCTTTGGTAATAACTGTATTACGATTGAAGCCGCCCGCGCCGGGTTTAATCTGGACGAAGTAATTAATGCGGCTAACGCTTTTTCGATGTTCGGCGAAAAACAATTAGTACAGGTAAACAATTTGCTCGAAAAACTGGGTAAAGGCGGTTCGAGCGAGGTTGCTCCCAAAGCTACCAAATCCGGCAGAGCTAAGACCAAAACTTTATCTCCCCGTGAACGCTTTCTTGAGTTTGTTCCTCAAGCTCCCGGCTCTGCCGATTTAATTTTGATTGAGCAAAAAGTAGCTAAAAGTGATGTGGTGCTGAAAGCAATTGAGAAAAACGGGCTGGTCAAAGAATTTGTTGCCCCTAAAGAATGGGCTTTGAATAAATGGATTGAAGAACGAGCCAAACAGGAAAATATTAAGCTTGCTCCAAACGTTGCCCCATTATTGGCCCAGTATCTAGGCCCAAACCTTTACGCTTTGCACAACGAATTGTTAAAGCTGGCAGCTTATGCTGGCGAGGGTCAGACTGTCACTACCGAAATGATAGAAAAAATTACTTATCAGGTTAGCGAGACTTCGATTTTTAAATTGACCGAAGCTCTTAGCCGTCGCAACCTTAATGAAGCTTTGCGCCAGCTTAACCGGCTTCGTAACGAATCGACTTTGGCCCGTGCTGGTTTTACTCGGCAAATTTTTGTAATGATTTGTCGTGAAATCTATAACTTGTTGCGTATTAAAGAAATGGTAACAGCCCGCCGCAGTAATAGCGAAATTGCTTCAGCTCTGGCAATGCACCCCTTCGTCGTAGATAAAAGCTTACCGTTAGTTCGCAATTTCACTTCCGAACGCCTGGATTTGCTTTATCACCGTTTGAACGAATTGGACTATTTGGACAAATCCGGGCGGGCTGACCTCAATTATCAACTAGAATTGCTCTTGGCCGAAATTTGCGCCGCCTGAACTGAGTATTTTTTTCTGTTGACAATCATCTGTGAGACTGTTAGGATAACAAAAAGTCGAAAGAAAACAAGCTCAGGAGAAAACCATGAAAACATTGGTACAGGAACTCAAGGACAACTACGGCCCAATCCTGGAAGAACTCAAGCAAAGGGCGCATAAAGAGCTACAGGGAACGCTTTATGAAGTTCTGGAACAGCAAAAAGTTCTTTCGGCTCGTTATGATAATGTGGTAGAAGTAATTATTGATTATTTGCAGGATGGCGATAAAGCCATGCTAATTCAACACCACATTATCATGTTTATGCAGCGTTATTACGTGCGCGTTGATGCGGAACACCCTCTGACCTCCGAAATAATTG
Source organism: Chloroflexia bacterium (assembly GCA_038323095.1). GTDB lineage: Bacteria > Chloroflexota > Chloroflexia > Chloroheliales > Chloroheliaceae > L227-5C. Next base: position 25,420 of record JBBQGP010000044.1, read on the forward strand.
ACCTTCATGCCGAAGAAATTGACCGGGCGGTAGGTATTTATTTTGATGTCTGGAAAAACCATACCAGTCCGAATTATCACGGCAAGCTTGATGAAATGTATAACATTATACGGGAAATCATCGGGCAAGCCAACGAATTTTTGAAGAAACGCCTGTCCAGCCTCTCCACTCGCTTGCCACTCATCAAATTGCGTGACATTGATTATGAACCTGGCAGCCAGTTTGATATTGACCCTCAGCTGTGGCCGCAAAGCTAGAATTTTATAGTGCATTTTTTACCTTCGCCACAGCTTTGTTAGCTCGCAAAAAATTAATACTCGTCCTTCCCAGACCTCTGGTTTGACAACTTCGGCTATAAAAGCTAGAATCATTGGCAGCAAAACTGTTCTGCTTTAGCTCCTAGTTTACATAATGAGGTTTAGTTGTCAAAGCAAAGTAACTACATAAAACCCACTCCCCCGGTTCGTGCCGAAGCTCTTGCCCAACCCCAATCGTCAATCGTCAATCGTCAATCGTCAATCGTCAATCATTTGATTGCACTGGGGCTTTACTTTGCTCTAACTTTGCTTTTCGCCTGGCCGGTTTTGCAACATCTTTCCGAAGGAACGCCCGGCAATTTTCAGGTTGACCGCTACCAGAACATCTGGAATTTTTGGTGGTTTCGTCATTCTCTGCTCGAAACTTTCACCAATCCCTACCAGACCAATTTTCTTTTTTACCCTTACGGCGTATCGCTTTATTTACATACTTACAGTCCTTATAACCAAATTCTGGGCTTGCCCCTGCAATTATTATTCGGGATAATTCCAGCTTACAGTTTACTGGTACTAAGCACTTTTATTCTCGCTCCTTACAGTGCCTATTTGCTGACCCGCTATCTGGTCAAGGACGAAGGTGCGGCCTTGCTCGGTGGCACAGTTTTCGGTTTTTGCGCCTATCATTATTATGGTTTGTTCATGGATCAAATAAATTTGGTAACAATCCAATGGATTCCACTGTTTATTTTGTTCATGCTCAAAACAGACCGGGCCACTACCCGCCGCGAGATTTTGATAAACGGCGGATTAGCCTCATTTTTCTTTTTGCTCAACTTAATGACCGAATATTATTACGCAACCTACCTAGTGCTTTTTGCCGGGCTTTGGTGGCTTGCCCGGCTCGTACAGAACAAGTCGGAAGTAGGAAGTATAAAGTCGGAATTAAGTAACAAGCATCAAGTAACAAGTATCAAGGAATTACAGCCAGAAACTAAAAACCAGAGACTAGAAACTAAAAACTTTCTGCCCTCTAACAACCAACAACTAACAACTAACAACTCTTTCACCGACAACCCTTCCCCCAACTCGCAACTCGCAACTCGCAACTCGCAACTAACCCTCAAACTGGCGGGTATTTTTGGGCTGGCGGGATTAGTGTTTAGCCCGGTGCTGTATGGGACAGTCAAGGCGATTGCCAGTGGACGTTACAAGCAATTGGAAAATAGCGGAGCGCATCAGGTACATTCGGCTGATTTGGCAGAGCTATGGTTGCCGCCTGATTATCACGGCTTATGGGGAGAGCGTTCGGGCTTATGGGCTAGTTCTGCACTCAACCCGGCGGGGACGGTTATTAGTTACGTTGGGCTGGCCTTAGCAATATATGCCTTGTTCAAGGTGCGCGGACTATGGTTTTGGGCGATTAGCGGGCTTTTCTGGCTGATAGTTTCGTTTGGGCCGACGCTCTGGATTGCCAATCAGGAGACGGGTTGGCCCATGCCTTATCGTCTTTTGGCAAAGCTGCCCCTGTTCAATATTACCCGCGCTCCCGAACGGTTTATTTTGATGGTGCAACTTTCGCTGGCGGTACTGGCGGCCTACGGGATGGCACGATTAACCCAAAAAATGGGCAACTGGCAAAGATGGAGCCTAGTTGGACTAGGCATCGCCTTGTTTTATCTGGAAACAACCCCTGGTTTTTTGCCCGCGCCCGAAAAAATCGGGTCTTTCCCCTTTACTCAGACGATAAAAGCGGATAACGGGCAAGTCGCGCCGGGTAAAGCTATTCTGGAACTGCCCGTCACCAAACATCAGAACCCTGATAGCCCACGTATGCTTTACCAAACTTTTCACGGGCGGCCTATTATCGGGGGTTATATTAGCCGGAAGTTGCGCGACCCTTACCGGGAGAACGATTACGCTTTGTTCGAGTTTATCGAGCCGCGCAAGGATACACCCGATATTGTGCCGCGCAAGACTCTTGCGGAATGGCGCGGACTGCTGAATTATGCCAATATGGGTTATATTGTGCTTTATCCGGCTGATTTTGGGCGCAAGGAAGATTTAACCCGCGCTCAGGACTTGATAAGCCGGGCTACCGCTAATGCTGCCCCCATTTATCAGGATAAGCAAGCCAGCGTTTATCAGATTGGGCCGGGCAGATTAGAAAAGCCTTTGATAATTCTAACGCAAGGCTGGAACGACCCCGAAACGATTGATGCTAAAGCGGGGCGGGCGCAACGCTGGCTAGAAGATGTTCCCGCCAAAGCTAATATTGTGCTGGATAGCTCAATCCCGCTTCAGGATAGTTATAGCTTGCAACTGGAAGCAACCGCCTATTATAAATCGCGCCGCCTCCAAATCTGGCTGAACGGTCAGCAAATCAAGGAGATAAACGTGCCGCCCGCCCTTGATACTATTAGTATTCCCGGCCTCAAACTAAAATCGGGCGACAATATCCTTGAACTGCGCCTGAACCCCGCCGATGGCTATTCTGTCCCTGCCGAAGTTGAAAAAGGCAGTACCGACTTACGCAAGCTCCGCGTGGCTATCCTCTCGCTGGCCGTAAAATAGCTGGGCTGCTATTCAGCATTGACTTAGTTTCAGAGTAGAACTATAATTTTGTGTGAAACTATTTTAATTTCTTGTCAAAAATGACACCTTAAAAGCAGGAGCAGGAAGGGGAGCTATGCGCTACGGGCTGGATTTCGGCACTAGCAATTCGGCTATTTCGATTATGCGCGACAATTCTAATCGGGTGGAAACCCTGCCGGTAGATTTGGCTCAAGCGCGGTCTGATATTATGCCGACCCTGATTTATGTTCGCAAAGATGGGGCAGTGCTGGTAGGCGGGGAAGCAAGCAAGGCTTACCAGCAGGATAACGTCGGGCGAGAGGCAATCCGGCAGCGTGTAACAACGGGCGAGACTATCAAAAGCTATGTTTCGGGGATGGGCGAAGTAACCGAAAAGGTGGTGGTCGAGGTGGACGTAAGCCAGCCGGGACGCTTTTTTCAGGCGATTAAAGCTTTTCTGGCCGACGAAGATTATGGCGGTACAGAAGTTTGGGGCAAGCTAACCACTATCGAAGAATTGGTCGCCATGTTTTTACGCCCTATGAAAGAGCGGGCCGATGCCGCAATGGGGCAACCCATCGAGGCGGTAGTGCTGGGCCGTCCCTACAATTTCGCCCCGCAGGGAATTGGCGACGAAACGGCTCAGGAGCGTTTAGGCACGGCGGCGCAAATGGCCGGGTTCAAGGAAATTCATTTCCAGTATGAGCCGGTAGCGGCGGCTTTGCATTACGAACTGGAAATGGCCGAGCAGGAAGATTATGTACTGGTCTTTGACTTTGGCGGCGGTACTCTCGACACTACTATTGTACGGGTTGGGCCGCAGCGTCAGCATCAGGGCAACCGGCGAGATGATATTCTGGCGACCAATGGTCGGGTTATCGGCGGCAACACGCTGGACGAATTGATTATGGAGCAAAAATTGTTCCGGCACTTCGGCGAGGATGCCCGGTGGAGTGAGCAAAATTTGCATTTGCCCAACTATATTTTTGAAATGCTCAAACGCTGGTACACGATTCCGAACTTGCAGCAGCAGCGCGTTTATGCCTTTCTGGATGATATTAGCCGCTTGAGTCAGGGTCGCAAGCAAATTCGCGCTCTGGAATGTTTAATCCGCAAGAATTACGGTTACGCCTTGTTTGAAGAAATCGAGCGGGCCAAAGTCGAGCTTTCCGAAGAATGGGATACCCGTATCAGCTTTTTTCAGGAAGTAATCGCGATTGATGAGCCGTTGAGCCGGATAAATTTCGAGACGATTATCGCTGGACATTTGCGCCGTATTGAAACTTGCGTGGACGAAACGCTAACTCAGGCCGGGCTAAAACCCGAACAAATCGGGGCAGTTTTACGCACCGGCGGTAGCAGCAATATTCCCGCCGTCCAAAAAATGCTTCGCACCAAGTTCGGGCGTAAAGCCATGCGTTTTCAGGATGCCTTCTCTAATGTCGCCAGTGGGCTAGGCGTTGCGGCGGCGCACGGCACGTGGTTGCCGGAATAATCTCGAAGTGCTGAGGACTGAGTAAAAGAGGATTTGGAACTGGTAAAGTGCTGGTAGGTTTGTCCTGAAGTGAATTTCGGGCTAAGATACGGCAAGTTGGTTGAAACCAACTGAGAATTTATCTGAATCGAGGTTGGGCAAAAGTCAACTGGCGGAGCAGCATCCTACAAGGGATGGAGGATTTCTTGTAGGATGTGGCTCTGCCGATTGATTGCAGGTGGTAAGAATTTCTTGCAGGATGTGGCTCTGCCGATTGATTTGTGGGATAAATTCTAATTCAAATAGAGACACACTTTACCATAGTTGGTTTGAACCAACTTCCCATTACTCAGCCCGAAATTCATTTCAGGGCGATTGTACGCCGGACGTTTTTTAATTTCATTCCTTGTTCAATTTTGAATTAATTTATAATTTTTGGATAGTAGAAGCGTTACAGGATAAATGTATGAAGCAGCGTTATGCTCTGACAATGATTATAGTTTTGATACTTGGCCTATTGTTGACGGCTTGCGTAGGGGAGATGCCGCCAACCCCGACGGCTGTTGCCGATATTTCGCCGATTCCTACCGCTACTTTTGCCGCGCCTGCGTCACCGACTACCACGCCGCGTCCGGCTACTACTCAAGCTTTGGCTGCCAGCCCGAAAAATGAGCATCGTTTGTTTATCGAGCCGGATGATGGGCTTGCCCCGGTGGTCAATGCTATTAACGGCGCGAAAATTAGTATTCAGGTAAAGATGTATTTGTTAAGTGAGCCAACTATAATTGATGCCCTGAAAGCGGCGGTACAGCAACGCAGCATTAGGGTGCAGGTGATGCTGGAACAAAGCCCGGTGGGAAGCGGGCCGGGTAATACTATGACTTACCAGAGTTTGCAAAACGGCGGGGTAATGGTGCGCTGGGCTAACCCTTCTTTTCGATTGACCCACGAGAAATCTATGGTAATTGATAACGCCAAAGCTTTTGTTATGACCATGAATTTTACCCGCGCTGCCTTCAAAAATAATCGCGAATATGGCATTATTACCACTAAACCCACTGAAATAAAAGAAATTCAGGACGCTTTTTTGGCCGATTGGGAGCGCACCCAATTTACGCCACCTACCGATTCGGCTTTACTTTGGAGCAATGTCAATAGCCGCCAGAAGATTTTAAGTTTTATTGGCGGGGCAAAGAAAACGCTGGTTTTGCAGCAAGAAGAAATGCAGGATAGCCAGGTACAGCTAAAATTGGTCGAGGCGGCCACACGCGGGGTCAAGGTGCGGGTGCTGGTAGCGGGCGACCCGCTCAACCCTGATAAGCTCGATGCTAACCGCCCCGGCGAAGAACAATTAAAAGCAGGCGGGGTCGAAGTTAAAATCATTGCCCAACCTTACATGCACGCCAAAATCTATATTGCCGATGATAGCAAAGCGATTATCTGCTCTGAAAATGTTTCCACTTCTTCGTTAAACAATAACCGGGAACTTGGTATAATAGTGACTGATAGCGAGATTGTGCGGCGGTCAGCACTGGCCTTTGAAACTGATTGGCGCAAGGGAACAAGTCTAGTACCGAGGCAATAATATGGCGGGACAATTCAATCTAAAACAGGCAAGGCCCAAACTTGAACACGCTCTGGAAGCAGCCAATTACGAGCTTTTGCCAAGAAATGCTGACGAGCCGAATTTATTGCAAGCCCAGCGAATTACAATTGAATCCCGCACGCTTATAATTGATAACGGTGGGCAATTGCGTTTTACCTGCGTTCGACCAGTCAAGCCGGAACAATCCGAAATTCGTAAACTTGAGCAGAATTTAACTTTTAACATAACCCGCGAAACTCATGAAACTTTGACGGTTTCTTACCAGTTTGGAGAGGGCGACGTTTCGCACTTCGCAAAGCTGTTGGCCGAGCTTGAT
>JBBQGP010000045.1:0-31228 GCA_038323095.1 Chloroflexia bacterium
TGGCTTACCCTGAGCATAGTTTGTCTTGGCCTGAATTTGTTGACGGGCGGGGCGGGCCAAATCTCGTTAGGCCATGCCGCTTTGTACGCGATTAGTGCCTACGTTTCGGGCTATTTTGTTTCTCGCGCTGGCTGGCCCTGGTGGATGGCCTTGATTATGGCGGTAATTGGAGCAGGGCTGGCCGGACTTATTCTGGGTTTGCCAGCCTTGCGCCTGAGCGGGCCGTATCTGGCAGTAGCCACCTTTGGCTTTAGCGTGGCAATCCCCCAACTTTTAGCTCACAACAAAGAATTAGCTAATCTCTTTATCGACCCCAGCGATTTTACTTCGCGAATCGGGGTGCTAAAAATTCCCAAACAAAATCTGCCCGGCTTTGGGCCAGAAGATGATTTGGGCCGCTACTTTATGTTCCTGATAGTCTTTTTAATTGCCCTGACCCTGGCGATAAATTTGACCAAAAGTCGGGTAGGGCGGGCTTTTAACGCTATCCGGGATAGTGAAACCGCCGCTACCGCAATGGGCGTTTCGCTGGGCCGTTACAAGCTTATCGCTTTTATCGTGAGTGCCTGCTTTGCCGGAGCAGCCGGTAGCCTTTATTCTTTTCAGGTCGGCCAACTGGAAGCAACCAGCGTAGCTTTTAGCGTCCTCGAATCAATTTTGTTTTTGGCGGCGATTATTATCGGCGGGCTGGGTTCTGTCTCTGGTTCGATTCTGGGGGCAGCCGTGATTACCCTGCTGCCGCCTTTTGTTACCGCGATTAACAATTCTATCAAAGGCACTTTTGGTAGCTCAATCGAAAATTTCGAGAGTATTTTTTATGGTTTGCTAATTATCGTCTTCATCTACTTTATGCCTTTTGGGGTAATGGGCGCAATCCAACGCGCCCGGTTGCGCTGGTTTAACAAAGCCGGCACCATCCCCCTGGTAGTCAGCGAACCAAGTGCCGACGGCGCAACCGAGCCGATTTTTACCGCCGAAAACCAAAAAATAAGCAAAAAATAACAAGTATCAAGTATCAAGTATCAAGAAATTCTGTAAGTTCAGGTGTTTTAGATGATTTGCTAGTGATTAAGAATGGGTTGGTGAAGTCGAGCCTAAAATTTATATCAGTAGGTAAGGGTTTTGTAGGATACTGCTCCGCCAGTGGATTTTGACCGCCACCTGTTCAACGGAGCAAGCTTCATAAGACCAACGCATCTTGTAAAAGTTACTAAGTTCTCAAAATAGCGTTTAACCCCTTGATACTTGTTACTTGTTACTTAGACCGGGAGTATGTATGAGCGATTATCAGCTTGAGGTAGATAAATTAAGTGTCAGCTTTGGCGGGCTAAAGGCGGTCAGTGAATTTAGCATGGGCTTGCGTCAGGGCGAAATTGTGGGGCTAATCGGGCCAAACGGGGCGGGCAAAACGACTGTGTTTAATTGTATTAGCCGTTTCTATAACCCCAACGACGGGCGCATAATGTTCGAGGGCAAGGAATTAACCAAACAGCCGCCCAATCAAGTGATTAACAACGGTATCGCCCGCACCTTCCAGAATGTTGAGCTTTTCAAGAATATGACGGTCATGGACAATTTGCTTATCGGCCAGCATCATGTAATGAAAGAAACCTTTTTCGATAGTTTGCTGGCTTTGCCCCAGAAGCATAAAGCCGAAAGAGAAGCCGAAAAACGGGCGCGGGAAGTATTGGCCTTTCTTGGACTGGAAAGAGTCGGCGGGGCGATTGTCCAATTTTTGCCTTTTGGGGTGCAGAAAATGATAGAACTGGCGCGGGCCTTAGTCTCGAAGCCCAAGCTTTTGCTGCTGGACGAACCCGCCGCCGGGTCGAACCCGCACGAAACCCACAAGCTATCGGCCCTGATTAAACAAGTACGCGACGAGCTAAATATTTCGATTTTGCTGGTGGAACACGATATGTCGCTGGTAATGGACATCTGCGAACGGATTTACGTGCTGGATTTTGGCAAGAAAATCGCCGAAGGTTTGCCCACCGAAATCCAGAATAACCCGGCAGTAATCGAAGCGTATCTGGGCGAAAAAGAATTAGTCGAGGAATAAGAAGATGCTGCGAATAAGCGACGTACACACTTATTATGGCCGGATTGCCGCCCTCAAAGGGGTCAGCCTGGAAGTGCCGGAAGGCTCGATTGTGGCTTTGTTGGGGGCGAATGGGGCGGGCAAAACTACCCTGCTTCGCACTATTTCAGGGGTTGTTCCGGCGGCGCAAGGCTCAATCGAATATTTGGGCAAACGTATCGAGAAAGCTTCGCCCGATAGTATCGTAAAATCGGGAATTTCTCATTCTCCTGAAGGTCGGCAGGTTTTCCCCGAATGTACCGTACTGGAAAATTTGAAACTGGGAGCTTATACCCGGCGCGACAAGCAAAGCGTTAAAGCCGATTTGGAAATGGTCTTTGAACGTTTCCCGCGCTTACGCCAAAGGGCTAACCAGATGGCCGGGACGCTTTCGGGCGGGGAACAGCAAATGGTGGCGATGGGCCGCGCCCTGATGAGCCGACCCAAACTTTTGCTACTGGACGAGCCTTCGCTGGGGCTTGCCCCGCTTTTGGTCAAGGAAATTTTTAGCATTATCAAGGAAATTAACAAAAGCGGGGTAACAGTGCTGTTGGTCGAGCAGAACGCTTACGCCGCCTTGCACATTGCCAACTATGGCTACGTGCTGGAAACCGGGAATGTCGCTTTGCACGATACCGGCGAGAATTTGCGCCAAAACGAAGAAATTAAACATTCATATCTTGGCAGATAGTTTAGAAGTTGCGAGTTGCGAGTTGCGAGTTTCTATAGATAATCAGATAATGATTTGGAAAAGGGTTCTAACGTTCAATCGCCCTGAAATGAATTTCGGACTAAATTATGTGAAGTTGGCTCAAACCAACTGAGAATTTATCCGAATCGAGGTTGGGTAAAGTCAACTGGCGGAGCAGCATCCTACAGGGATAGCGGCATCTTGTAGGGTGTGGCTCTGCCCATTGATTTTGAACAAACCTCAACTGGCGGAGCAGCATCCTACAGAGGAATCTGGGCATTTATAACTCAAAATTCAAAACTTACACAGGGGGAGTTTTTCAGATGGACGTTGTGATGGGTTTGCGGAGAACTTTGCAGCTTTACCCGGAGAAAATCGCCGCTTTGGAAGGGGCGCAAAGCTGGACATATCGCGAGTTTGATAACCGGGTGAAAAAGCTGGCGAACGCTCTGCTCGGTCTTGGGATGAGCAAGGGCGACCAGGTTTCGCTGCTCATGCTGAACGGGCATCGCTATCTGGAAACTTATTACGGGGTGATGCGGGCCGGGATGCGGGTTGTACCGATTAATATCCGGCTGGCCGGGCCAGAGGTTGCCTATATTTTGCAGGATAGCGAGTCTAAAGCTTTTATCGTAGATGATGCTTTTGCGCCGATGGCTGCCGCCCTTAAAAATGCTTCGCCCCACCTTAAGCATTTTATTCACGCCGGGTCTAACCTGAAAGTCGAAGACCCTGAGATGTTTGTATCATACGAAACTTTGCTGGAACAAGCTTCCGACCAATTCGATGATGAGGCAATTGCTTTGCAGGACGAAGATTTGGCGGGCATTTTCTACACAGGCGGGACAACGGCCAAATCCAAAGGGGTCATGCTCAACCATCGCAACCTTGTAACTAACGCCTATCATTTGTTGCTAGGCAATATGAACCCGGCGGACGGCATTGTTTACAGCCGGGATGCAGTTTATTTGCACGCTGCCCCCATGTTTCATTTGGCCGATACCGCCGTAACCTTCGCCCTGACTGCCGCCGGGGGGACACATTCGTTTATCCCCTTTTTCGACCCAAAAGCGGTTCTCGCCACTATCCAGGCTCATAAAGTTACTAATGTGACCCTCGTGCCGACCATGATTAATATGCTTATTAACCTTCCCGGCATTGATGATTATGATTTGAGTAGCCTGAAATATATTGGCTACGGAGCTTCGCCGATTGCGCCGGATTTGCTCAAGCGGGCCATGCATACTTTTAAGGGGGTGCGCTTTGCTCAGGGGTACGGCCAAACCGAAGCCGCACCGATGGTTTCGACGCTGGGTACTACCGACCATGTGGCCGAAGGCGACGAGAAGCAAATGCGGAGGCTTGCCAGCGCGGGGCGGGCGATTATGGGTATTGAGCTGAAAATTATGGATAGTGACGATAAAGAACTGCCCTTCGGCTCGGTGGGCGAAATCGTGACACGCGGGCCAAATGTGATGGTCGGTTACTGGAAATTGCCTAACGAAACCGCCGACGCTTTGCGGAATGGTTGGCTGCATACTGGCGATTTGGGCTATATGGATGAGGACGGTTATATTTTTCTGGTAGACCGCCGCAAGGATATGATTGTGAGCGGTGGCGAAAACGTCTTTTCGGTGGAGGTCGAAAACGTGCTTTACCAGCATCCCGCCGTACTCGAAACTGCCGTTATTGGTATTCCCAGCCCGAAATGGGGCGAGGCGGTTCATGCGGTGGTCGTTCTAAAGCCGGGCCAGCAAGCCAGCGAGGAAGAAATTATCGAATTTTGTCGTCAGGAAATCGCGGGTTACAAAGTGCCGCGCTCGGTAGAATTTGCCGACGCTCTGCCCAAAAGTGGCGCAGGCAAAATCCTCAAACGCAACCTTCGGGACAAATTCTGGGAAGGCGCAAGCCGGAATATTAACTAGGCGTTGTTAGTTGTTAGTTGTTAGTTGTTAGAGGGGGAACAGAGTTGCGAGTTGATTTGTAGATTGGGGTGGTCTCCCGGACATGGAATGTCCGGGCTAATGTCATGAAAACGTGGCTAAAGCCGTTTAGGGGTTAGGCCAGATTTAGCCAAACCCAGTAGGGGTTAGTCAGGTTAATACCAACGCTGGTCGGAAAACAGTTTGTAAAGTTGGGCCAGATTTAGCCAAACCCGTCCCCGCCCTTCAGGGCCGTTTTCATGCTATCAGCCCCGCCCTTTTAGGGCCGGGAGTTTACCACCCCTCTAACAACTAACAACTAACAACTCTTATAAAAGGTTCTAGCCTCGCAAGAAGTCCTGATACCAGCGTCCGCTATCCTTGATAATGCGGCGTTGGGTCGGGTAATCCAGATAGACCAGCCCAAAACGTTTGTCGGTGCCGAACGACCATTCAAAGTTATCGTAAAGACTCCAGACAAAGTAACCCGCCAGTGGCACGCCTTCTTTAAGGGCGCGTCCGGCGGCGGCAAAGTGCTGCATCAAGAAGCTGGTACGGGCCGGGTCGTGTACCGCCAGATTTTCGCCGCTTTCTTCCAAAACATCGTCAAAAGCCGCGCCGTTTTCGGTGATATAAATTTTGGCTGGCTGGTAATCGCGGTTAATCCCCGTCAACAAATGATACAGGCCATCCGGGTAAACCTCCCAATCCATCGCGGTATAGGTTGAATCGGCGGGTCGGGCAACCTTGAGCTTGAAGCTGGTAAAATCTTCGATAGCAATCGGCATGGTGCGGAAGTAATAATTAACCCCCAGAAAGTCGATTGGGCGGGAAATAATCTCCAAATCGCCGGGTTCGAGCGGGAGCATAGGGTTTAGCAAAGCTTCGGTTTCGGTGGGGTAGCGTCCCTTAAAGAGCGGGTCTAAGAACCAGCGATTGCTGGCGACTTCGGCCAAAAGTGCCAAATCCCGCGCCCCTTCGCTATTATCGCCCGGCTCGACATGGGTCAGGCTCAGGGTAATACCGACTTCGGCATCGGGGCGACGCAGATTGGCCCGGATTGCGGGCAAAGCCAGCCCATGCCCCAGCAAAAGATGGTGTCCGGCCTGTACCCCCGCGCTCATATCGGTCTCGCCCGGAGCGTGTTCGCCAGTTATGTAGCCGCTCACCGCCGCCACCCAGGGTTCGTTAAGGGTAATCCAGCTTTTCACCCTGTCACCCAAACGGCGCGTGACCGCATCGGCATATTCGGCAAAAGCCTGGGCAGTCGCCCGAATTTTCCAGCCGCCTTTATCCTGCAAAACTTGCGGCAAATCCCAGTGATACAAGGTCGTGTAAGGCTGGATGCCCGCCGTCAAAAGTTCATCCACCAACTTATCGTAAAAATCCAGCCCCTTTTGATTGATTTGCCCCCGTCCATCGGGCATGACGCGCGGCCAGCTAATCGAAAAGCGGTAGCCGTTCAAGCCCAATTCGCGCATGAGGGCTACATCTTCGCGGTAGCGGTGATAATGGTCACAGGCAATATCGCCATTTTGATTATTAAAAATTTTGCCGGGGGTATGAGTGAAGGTGTCCCAAATGCTCGGCTTGCGCCCGTCGGCGTTTACCGCGCCTTCAATCTGGTAAGCTGCCGTCGCCGCGCCCCAAACGAAATTGGTAGGAAAGTCGGCGCGGGCTATGGCCGCTTCTTGTTCAATTAACATCAAAAACTCCAGTCAAATTCCGTATCTGCACGAATAGTATAGATTTAATAAAAGTTTAGCTAATATTCCAGGATAATCCGATGGAATGGTTTGTGCTTTACTAAATTTTAACTGGATGTTGTCAGGATAGCAAGTTAATTTTTGATAACAATTTTGCGATTAAATAAGTAAACGAGTAAGTAAAACGGCAGATTGATAAAATGAGGAGAAAAATGAGCAAGCAAGTTTTGATTACCGGGGTGGACGCTGGCGGAGGCCATGTCGCCGTAATGGATACGTTGTACACAACCTTAAAAGGGCATGAAGATAAGCAAATTATGGTACATAAATATTACTCAAAGCAAAAAATCTACGATGATGCCTACCGGGTAGTAGCCCGTTTCCCGTTAGCCCTCGAATTTTTGCATTATAGTTCTATCCGGCTGGTACACTGGTTTAAATCTTTGGTAGTTTTGCCTGAACTCGAAGGGGCCTTGAAAGCGGTTGAGGAAACTAACCCTGATGTTGTGATTTGTACTCATCCTTTTCAAAGTTTGGCTTTCCGGGAAGTGCGCGACAGGCAAAAGCTCGATTATAAAATCGTAACCTGTATTTGTGATTACGGCGACCCCAAAGAATATATCAGCTATGCGCCGGTGGTTGACCATTATTTAGTCCGGGACGAAAGTACCCGCGAACAGGCTCTAAAATATTTGCCGGAGCAACCCGAAGCGGTTTCGATTTTCGGAACGGTGGTCAACGAAGTTTTCGAGAAATACGGGTCATCCTCTCAAGAGCAGGTACGCGACGAGTTTGAAGTTTTCTTCAAAGAGAGTTTTGGCGAGGAAAAAGCGGCGCAGTTCGACGCGAGCAAGCCGAGTGTGCTGGTCATCGGCGGGTCGGGCTGGGTTCGCAAGTCGCAGAAGTTGATTAAGGATATGGCCGGGGCGGGCAAATATAATTTACTGGTCTGCTGCGGTAAGGACGAAGCCTTACGGCAGGAGATTTGCCATCTGCCAGGGATGTTTTGCTTTGGCTTTATCCCACAGGAGAAACTGGCTCTTATCGAACGCTTTGCCGATGCCGCAGTTATGTCAACTCTCGCTCCGGCCAGTATGTATGAACTCTTGACGATTAACAAGTACCCTCTTTTCGTCCATCGTTTCCATGCCCGCCAGGAAGCTCCCCATATTTCCCTTTTGTCGGAATGGAAAATCGGTTTCCACGAGCCGGACGACGCTAAAATGGTGGCTTTGCTGGACGATTATCTGGCGGATAAGTCGAAATATCAGGAGTATCTCGATAGTGCCGCCCGTCGGGTCGCCGAAGAAAAAAGTAAGGCGGCGGGGAATTATGAGTTTGTGCTGGATATAAGTTAGGGAAGTAGTTGTTAGTTGTTAGAGGGTGGTAAACTCCCGGCCTTGAAAGGCGGGGCTAATGGCATGAAAACGGCCCTGAAGGGCGGGGACGGGTTTAGCTAAATCTGGCCTAACCTCTAACGGCTTTAGCCACGTTTTCATGATATTAGCCCGGACATTCCATATCCGGGAGACAGCCCCAATCTACAAATTAACTCGCCTTTCGACAACCCTTCTTCCTTCTAGCAACTCGCAACTAACATTCCTCTAGGCAAAAAGTTCGCCCAGTTTTAGCTTGAAGCCGGGTATAATATCTTCGCCGTCAAGCTCGTCGTTTGGGCCTAGCTGTTGGACGGGCTGAGGTTGGTCGGCGTGATAAACTTCGACTATTTTCTTTTCAGGGTTAATAGCCCAGATAAGCGGCACTCCAACCGCCTGCCAATCCCTGATTTTTCTTTCGGTGGCTTCCCGTTCGGCTTTGCTGCGTAAATCAGAGGGAGAATGAATTTCGACTACCAAATCTGGTACGCACTTTAGAGCCTTTTGGGTGATAGCGGGGATATGTCCCGCTTTGATATAAGCTAAATCGGGGATAGGCATCCAGCCACTACCGACGTTAAAAGTAGTATCAAAGTACATCAGGCCCAATTGGTCATCCGGGTCAAGCAAATTTACACGCTTATTGATACGCCGGGCAATTGTACCATGTTCACCACCGGGCATGAATTTCTTTACCAGCTTTCCATCAACTAATTCGTATCTAGCGTTAAATTCGGGCAAATTCTCGAATTCTTCCGGCGAATAAGTTCGCTCAAAATCGGTAGCCTGAGCGCGTAATACCATATCTGATGCTCCCTTCCTGCTTGCTCCCTTCAATTTTACCCAATTAAGTAACAAGTATCAAGTATCAAAGGGTTGTTAGTTGTTAGTTGGTAGTTGTTAGAGGGATAAGAGTTGCGAGTTGTTAGAGGGGTGGTGAACTCCCGGCCTTGAAAGGCGGGGCTGATGGCATGAAAACGGCCCTGAAGGGCGGGGACGGCTTTGGCTAAATCCGGCCTAACCTCTAACGGCTTTAGCCACGTTTTCATGATATTAGCCCGGACATTCCATGTCCGGGAGACCACCACCCTTTAGCAAGTATCAAGTAAATGCCATTTCCCCTGTAGGATGCTGCTCTGCCAGTTGATATTCCGGGTAAAATCTATTGGAAGAGCAATAGTGAGGGGTAAAATTCAACAAGCAAAGAATTAGAAAATTAGACAGGAAAAAGGAGCTACCCTTGCGATAGCTCCTTTTTGTTGTAGTTTGGGAAGTGCTACCAACCTTGAGGATTGGTAACCCTTGTGCTTACTTTTAGTAGCCCTGACCGCCAGGGGTCGGAGTGGGCGGGTAGGTCGGGGTGTAGTAAGGTGTCGCGGTGGGCGGCACAGTCGTCGGGCGGGGAGTATTGGTGACGGTTGGGGTTTTGGTTGGGCCAATCGGTGTATTCGTCGGCGTATTCGTCGGCGTATTCGTCGGGGTTGGCGTAACCATTGCACCATTACAGGCCAATGCTACCTTGACACCGTCAGCCATACCAATACCGCTATCAGTACCTGAAGATACGGCCTTGATACGAGCCTGATAATCGGTGCCAACAAAACAAACATCAGCCGGTACTGTTACCTTGACATAGATAATAACGTGCTGGGCAAAGTCATAGGTAGCGTTTACCGTCTGGTTTGCACTGCCTGGAACAGGGTTAGTGAGAGACATTTGCAGTTTGTTTACCGCAGTGAAGCCGCTTTTGCCCTGGTCGTCGGCGACAATACGCGCCTTTGAACCAGTCACATCATTACTGGCAATAAAAGTATCAATCGCAAAACAAATTGTTTCACCACCAGAAGCGTAAAGGGTAATGTCAGTCATACCGTTGTTACCGCTTTGGACTACGCCACCGCTACCGCAGAAACCGGCACTTTTGTTGTTCCAGCCGTTCCCAGCCACGCCATAACGAATAGCCGCACCGTTAGAGGCGGTCTTGCGCGGGGTGGCCGTTGGCACAGGGGTATTCGTCGCAGTCGGCGTTTTGGTCGGCGCAGCAGTATTGGTCGGCGTACTGGTGGCAGTATTGGTCGGCGTACTGGTTGGTGCCACCGTATTGGTTGGAGTCGGGGTAGTGGTAGGCCGATTGGCAATAGTCGGCAACGGGCTATTACCAGGGGCAAGCGTATTTGGTGCGTCAGGACTAAAATCAGAGGGAGAACCCCCACCGTTGGTGTTATTTACACTGCTAACCGTGCTTTTCACTGCATCGCCCACACCATTATTGGCAACGGCAACTGCGCCGACAATAGCCACGGCAAGTAGAGCCAGCAAAACGGCATATTCAACCATACCCTGACCGGCGTGACGATTGCGTATTCTTAAATTGCGTCGAATAAATCGTTTCAAGTTCATACATACATCCTTCCGGCATTTGCCGTGCTACTAGAACGCTTTTAGAATCATATTTCTATGTGATAAGTGTTACAGGCAAAAGTGGCAAACGTTAGATGTTTTTTCGGGGGTTGAGTTCCTATCTTTTTTTTGGACATATTTCCTATAGGAAAGTGGGACTTTTGGTCGCACATTGTAACTTCTAATGTAATCTGGTTGCCTCATAATGAAGGCAAGCTGCAAGCAGTTCAATTAGGTTAAATGTTTCTTTAATAAGATTGCCGTCAAAGGGTTACGAGGATACCAGGCTCTTGCAATAAACCCATAACGAAACTGTAAGTAAGTTGTATAGAATAGTGGCAGTTAGAAACCGAGGAGCGTGATACTTGAAGGGTTCAGGTCAAGGTAGTTATGAAGTTGGCTCTGGCTTTGGAAGAAGTGAAAGCCAGCCGGAGGATATAGTGCTTCCGGCTGCCATTCCTTCGCCAGAGGTGGCACAGCAATATCTTCTGGCGGTAGCTGCCAGTCAGGGCGATGCTGGAGCGTTTGGGGAGCTTTACCAATTATATGCCCGACCCATTTACACTTATTGTGCCTACCGGGTAGAAAGCCGGGCAGATGCCGAAGATTTGGCGGCTCAGGTTTTCCTGAAGGGATGGCAGGCTATCCGGCAATACCAGCCAGAAGTCGGGCCGATTTTGAACTGGCTGTACCAGATTGCCCATAACTTGATAGTTAATCATTACAAAAGTCGCAAATATCAAAGTGAAGTAGCTGATGCCAGCTTTGAAGATTATTTTCTGGAAAATATTAAGGATGAGCATGACCCCGAAGCCGAGGTCGTGGAAGATTTAATGCGCCGGATGCATAAAGTTGCCTTGCGGCAAGCGGTTCAGAATTTACCCGAAGAACAACAACAGGTGATTTATTTTCGGTTTGTAGAAGATTGGAGTCATGCTCAAATTGCCGCGCTTTTGGGTAAGAAAGAAGGCACGGTGCGGGCTATCCAGTTTCGAGCCATTAGTACGTTAGGCAAAATACTGGCGAAAGAAGGTTATGTTGGAGAGCAGAAACGAGCGGAATAACCAGAAAATCGAGGAAGCTCTTGACCTTATCGGCAAGGGGACGGAAACCCTTGAGAGCTGCGCCCGCTATTACGGGCGAGAGTGGGCCGATATGCGGCTGGCGGTGGAAACCAGCTTGCTACTGCGGGAAACCAGCCGGGAAGAAAAGCAGCTTATTGAACAAAGTTTTGATTTGGAAGCTCTTTGGGCCAAAATTCAGCCGGGCATTGGCCCAACCGTAACACTCACCGAGCTTTTGCCGCTGCCGACGGCTGCCGCCGATAGCGGTTCTGATTCGATTTGGGAAAATGAACCACTGGTAAAGACCCGCATTATTTCACTGGAAGCCGTCCGCCGCGAACGGCAAGCTCGTCGGAACAAATGGCAGGGCCTACTGAGCCGGGTGGCGATAATTTTACTTGGCTTTACCTTGTTTACCACTGCTTTTACGGGGATGGCACAGGCCAGCGAGCCGGGTGACGCGCTTTATGATAGCAAGCTGGTGATTGACCATGCCGACGAGTGGTTCAGTTTTTCGGAACAGGGCAAGGCCGAAGCGCGGCTGGCTTACGCTGACCGTCGCTTGAGCGAAATCGAGCGGGCGGTGCAGCAGGGCCGCTATGACAATTTGGACAAAACCTTTGCCAGCTATAAAGAAGCGGTGGGTAATGCCTTTAGCCTGAAAGATGCGGCTAATCTGGCGACCCGGCTGGAAGGCCAGCAAAAGCGGCTGAATTTTCTCGAACAAAATTCGGCTCTGCCTGCAACCCTGAAAACTGAAGTAGTGCAAATGGTAGATACGGTGGAGAAGTTGCCAGCCAAAACCAGTAACAAGCCGGAATTTACTGCTACCCCTGAGCCTGTTTCAACCCAAGCCCCTGCACCTACAGCGACGGCGGTTGCTACGACGACGGCAGCAGTTAGCACCAGTACGGCGACGGCAGTTAGTACCAGCACTGCCACGGCAATTAGCACCAGCACTGCCACGGCGACTGTTCCTGCCCGGACTGAAACAGCCAAACCCGAATTAACCGAAGCAGCCAAACCCGAATTAACCGAAGCGGCCAAGCCCGAACCAACCGAAGCGGCCAAGCCCGAACCAACCGATACACCAGCGATTGAGCCAACTTCAACGCCTGTTCCTTTGCCGACGGCTACACCTTTGCCAAAACCGGCCAATACTCGTCCGCCCGCAACCACTGTTCCGGCTACTCCTGCCAAACAAATTGAGCCTACCGATAAACCCGGTAATCCTGACCCCGGCAAACCCGCCGACCCGACCAATTCGCCGGAAATTGGTAAGCCTACCGATAAACCCGGTAATCCTGACCCCGGCAAGCTGGCTGACCCCGCCGCCACTTCAACTACCAAGCCGGGTAATCCTAATCCCGGTAATCCCAAGCCTACCGACCCGCCCGCCGCACCTACCACTCAACCGCCCGGTAATGGCAATGGTGGCGGCAACGGAGGTAGACCTACTCCGAAGAAGTAAGAGTCGAGTTGTTGGTTGTTAGTTGTTAGTTGTTAGAGAAAACAGAGTTGCGAGTTGTTAAAGGGGTGGTGAACTCCCGGCCTTGAAAGGCGGGGCTGATAGCATGAAAACGGCCCTGAAGGGCGGGGATGGCTTTGGCTAAATCTGGCCTAACCCTTAACGGCTTTAGCCACGTTTTCATGACATTAGCCCGGACATTCCATGTCCGGGAGACCACCACCCCTTTAGCAAGTATCAAGTAAAGGCCGTTTCCCCTGTAGGATGCTGCTCCGCCAGTTGATTTAGATAAGGTAATATCAGTGGGCGGAGCCACATCCTACAAGGATGCTGCTTTAGTGGGATATATGTTCCAACTTTATACTTCAAACTTCCGACTTGTTACTTGTTACTAAAACTAACCGTCGACCAGCTTTCTATGCCGGAGGGGTGGGGCAGGTAGCCTTTTATATCGGGGCGCAGGGCTAAGGGATATTGGGTGTAGGCCAGGGGGATAACCGCGAAATCGTTGTAAATCGTTTCCTGGGCTTCCTTATATATGGCACGACGGGCGGCTAAATCGAGGGTTTCGCGGCCCTGCTTTATCAGATTTTGGACGTTGGCATTATCGTAGCCGTCCTCGTTTTTGGTTTGGCCGAAGAAATAGCCCAAAAACTCGTCGGGGTCGCCGTTGTTGCCCTGCCAGCCGTTCATGAACAGATTGAATTTGCCCTGGTCGCGGTCTTCCCGGAAAGCGGCCCATTCCTTATCGTCGCGAATATTGACGGTCAGGCCGATTGCCGCCAAATCCGCACGGATGGCCTCGGCGATTTTGCGCGGGTCGGGATAGTACAAGCGCGGGACGGGCAAAACCCACAAATCCAGCACTGGGAAGCCGCTACCGTTGGGATAGCCCGCGAGGGTCAAAAGCTGGCGGGCGCGGTCAGGGTCGTAGGGGTAGGGGCTGGCGGGCAGGGAGGCATAGGCCGCCGGGGGCAAGAAGTAGGCGGCGGGCTGGCCCAGCCCATTGTAAAAGTGGGAAACCAGATTGCGGGTATTAATAGCATAGGCAAAAGCCTGACGAATTTCACGCTGGTTAAAAGGCGGGCGAGCCTGATTGAGCGATAGAAAGCTGATATTGAGGGCCTCGCGGTAAAGAATTTTCAGGGCCGGGTCGCTTTTAGCGTCGTTCAAGGTTTCGGGCCGGATTTTGTCGGTTGCGCTGATTGTGCCGCGCTTGATTTCGGTCAAGCCGTCCTGACCAGAACGAAGTACCGTAGCTACAATGGTATTGAGGGCGGGCGGCTGGATGGCCTGAGTATCGCGCTCTATCAAGTAATTGGGGTTGGCCTTGAGGACGATATAATTGGTTTCACCCCGTACCGGCTTTTCGGCGATATAGGGGCCACTCCCGATGGGGCGGGCAAAGTAGCCGTTAGCGTCAAAGGCCGAAGGCGACACAATCCCGAATTGGGGCATGGACAGCACTTGAAAGAAAGAAGCCATTTCGCGTTTGAGCCGAATATCTACCGTCAGATTGTCGGGCGCGACCTCAACTTTATCCAGAATATCGCCGGGAAAGCCTCCAAAGTAATTTCCCCAGGTCTGGAAATCGCCTTTATGGTAAACTCCTTCTTTCGACCATCTATCAAAATTGAACTTGATTGCCTGAGCATCCAGTATCCGGCCATCCGAGAAACGAATACCGCGCAAAAGCTTGATGCTGTAGGTCAGTTCGTCGGGCGAGACGCTGACATTCCGCACGAAAGTGCCGTTCTGGTAGCCCATTTGTCCCGGTTTGAACTGGAACAGGGTTTCGTATATCTGGCGCACCAGCAGCAGCGAGGAATGGTCGGTCAAATTGGCCGGGTCTAGCCCGATTTGGTCGTTAAAAGCGACGGGCGGTTGAGCCAGCCCGAAAATAAAGGTTTTGTCAGCTTTATAAGCAAAAGTCGAGGGAGTAACATTGGCATCGGCAGCAGGCGCGGGCGCAGCTGTAATTTGCCCGGTATTGGTTGCGCTGCTACTGCTCGCCGAGGTTGCTTCGGAAGTAGTCGGCCCGGAACTTGGCGCGGCGGGTGCATCTGAACATGCTCCCAGCAAAAGGGTTAGCCAGATAATTACTAATAGCAGGCTGGAAAATTTGCGCCGAACGTGCATGGTCAATATGCCCTCCCACCTGAATTATAGCATAGAGAGTTGTTAGTTGTTAGTTGTTAGAGAAATGCGGTTGTCGGTTGTCGGTTGTCGGGGAGAAGCAGAGTTGTTAGAGAAGAAGGGTTGCGGGTTGCGAGTTGGGGAGGGGTTGGGGGTTAATATATACAATCAGATAATGATTTAGAAAAGGGTTTAGCATCCAATCGCCCTGAAATGAATTTCGGGCTAAGTAACAGGAAGTTGGTTCAAACCA
Source organism: Chloroflexia bacterium (assembly GCA_038323095.1). Classification (GTDB taxonomy): domain Bacteria; phylum Chloroflexota; class Chloroflexia; order Chloroheliales; family Chloroheliaceae; genus L227-5C. The sequence continues at coordinate 15,094 of JBBQGP010000045.1, forward strand.
ACTGTTACAAACCTGGCCTTTAGCTAAATTATATCAAGTCTCAATAGACCGTGTATAATAAAATTTGTTTTTTAGATTTAATATAGTGAGTTTTTGGTATAGTGTCTTTTAGGACTTGGTATTAGAGCCTATCCCGATAGGTGTTGGTTTGGTCTATTGGCAGAGCAATATCCTACGGCTTTAATCAGATAAGCTCCTGGTTGGTTTGAACCAACTTGCGGTGTCTTAGCCCGAAATTCATTTCAGGGCCAGATTACCACTACTCTAACAATTCTATTTCTTTTTTTGAGGAATTACTAACGCTGCAAAAACAGCTAGTAGACGAGGTGCGAGCTAAAGCCCTGCCAGCAGTAGCATCTAGCCAACCTGAACAAAAGGCTTTGCTATCCCAGCCGGGACAAAAAGAAGCCGATAAAGAAGTTGTAGAAGATGAACAAGCTGAAATCAAAACCGGGATAATGAGTATAAAAGAGTTCTTGGGTCAGGCCAGAAAGCAGAATTTGCCGCCAAAACCGCCTTTGTCGCTAAGGTTAAAAATGCTAGATATGGACAGTTGGCCGTCTGATACAACTTTCCGCCGCGAGGATATTTATGATGACAGAGGGCTATAGTCATTTATTTGTAGATACGAATATTTTGTTATATTCCACTAAATTAAACTCACCCTGGCGCAACCTAGCCCTGCAAGCTTTGGAAACAGCGCAAGGTGCAAACATTGAGCTTTTTGTTAGCACTCAAATTTTGCGAGAATATATTGCCCGAATTGAAAGCGAATACCTTTAACCTCTGTTACTTTTCTCTCTGTGTCCTCTGTGGTGAAAGTTCGTCGTTCCTCTGCATTGAGATTTTAATGGCGGTCAAGCGGGGGGGGTTTCTTCAAAGATGGCTTCGAGGTTGAAGCTAAGAGATTGGGCAGTTATGCCGCGTAACTGGAAGGTTTTGCTGGGTTCGAGGAATTCGGGGGAGCGGTAAAATTCTTGCTGGACGGCGAGGCTGGCCCAATCCGCCTGTAATAGCACCTGAGTTGCGTCGCGCAAATTAAGCCCTGTCCACGTCCCAATTGCCCCAGGGCGATTAGGGCGGTCAGCGGCATCATGAAGCTGGGACATTTTGAGCCACTCCAAAGCTTGAGCCTCATTTTGGAAGGTTAAAAGATGAATGTCCGAAGCTTTTACTGTTTCGGATAAACGACGGAATTCCCAGTAAAGCCGGAAATAATGGGATACTTGCAAAATAGCATGGTTGGGCAAAATTAGCCTTAAAACACGGGAAAGGCGCAAACTGGTAGCTTCTGCCGAAGCTAAATCGTCACATAAATACCAGCAATAAAACCCGGTTGAACCAGGTTCAATCCGATACAGCCGTATTTCATGGCAGTTATTTATGTAAAGCTGTCGCAGATTTTCCTGCACTACTGCAAAACTTCTCTCGAAATTGCCATAAGCAATCTCTAATCTGACAAGAGCAGCAACGTTCATTATTTAATTTTCCTTGCAGGTTACATAAACTTGCCAAGACTATCTGCTTTTTCTTATTTTAATACTTTACTAAATTAAAGTAAAGGCACGTATTCTGCTTGAACTATAGTGAGATTGTTAATTTAAAAGGAGAAAACACAGATGCACGAGAAAATGTACCAGGCGGGGGAAGACCCGATGCAGGAGTATCGCGAGGATATGAAGCGGCAGGAAGGGCATGGCGAAACCGGGCAACCAGAGCGTATGCTCAGTGACATTAAGCCTTTGTACAGTCGCTTTCACCAGGATTTGACCGAAGACCAGATGTCGACTATTCCAATTTTGTCAACTGGCACAGCTTTAGAGCAGGGGTCGAAGTATGTGGATTTGGGCGAAAAGCATCCACAGGAGTTTGCGGCACATCCCGGTCAGGTTGTAAAGCCCCACAACTACATCGTCGCCAAATCCAAGATGGAATATACCATCTGGAATTACCTTATCGGCGTGCATGACCCCGCCCGCCTCGACCAGGGTGATGCCAGCTAGGGAAAACTAACAAGTAACAAGGGGATGCTGTTTCCCCCTGTAGGATGCTGCTCCGCCAGTTGAGGTTCGGGTAAAGTCAATGGGCAGAGCCACATCCTACAAAAATAGATGTTTGGGTAAAGTCAATGGGCAGAGCCACATCCTACAAAGTAACGAGTATCAAGGGGATGCCACGTTCCCCTGTAGGATGCTGCTCCGCCAGTTGATTTTGATGAGGCACAATTCTTGTAGGATGCTGCTCCGCCAGTTGATTTTGATAAGGCACAATTCTTGTAGGATGCTGCTCCGCCAGTTGAGGTTCGGGTAAAGTCAATGGGCAGAGCCACATCCTACAATAAACCTCTACGCCTGTAGGATGCTGCTCCGCCAGTTGACCTTGTGCTACAAAATCAATGGGCAGAGCCACATCCTACAATAAACATGTATTCCTTTGTTACTTGTTACTTGCTACTTGGCCTTTGCGTAGAAGGGGACGACCAGAAAGAGTATCAGGGCTGAGGCGACGAGGGCGGCGGGGATTGAAACGAGCGTGCCGATTAGCCCCAGAAGCGGGCCACAGGCGAATTGGCCGAGCGCGTTGACCTGGCTGTTCAGGGACAGAACGGTAGCCCGAACTTTGGATTCGAGGTTGCGATTAAGCCACGTGTCGTAAATCGGGCCGTTGGTGGAGCGGGCCAGCGTTGCCGTCCAGCGCGTCGCTATCGCCATAAAGAAATTGCCAGTCAGGGCGAAAACCAGGATGCTGGCGGCTTGCAGAATATCGAGCCAGAGCAAAGCGCGAATGATAACGCCCGGCTTTTCCAGATTGAGCTTGCGGCGGGCGACGGCCAGCGACGCAAAGCTGACCACCATGCCGCCAATCCGCATTATCCCAAACCAAATTACCAGCGAAAAAGCCGGTACGCTAAAATCTTGCAGGAAATGAGCTTCCCACAAACGGTCATAGCCCTCGCTGTACGCCCCGTAAATCAGGCCCACCGCCAAAATAGTAAAGGCCAAAGGACGGGCTTTGGCGACCCGAAAGCCTTCGCGGAAGGTGTAGGCCATGTGCTGCCAGCTATTGCGCTCCTCGCGAGGGGTGGGCTTGAAACCGTGTTCGGGCATGATGAAAATCAGGCTCAAGCCAAGCAGGGTCATAAGCGTACCGCCGACAATGATAGGCAAACTTAGCTGGATGAGGGCCAGACCTGCCCCCGCTATCAGGCCAAACAAGCCGCAAACTGTGCCGATTTGCCCCGATTTGAGAAAGATTTCTCCAATTTTTTCTTCGCCCACTTCGTCAGTAATCCAGGCCGATAGCGCACCACTGATAAAAGTTAGAGCCAGCCCGTGCAAGGCTTCCGCCAGAATAATAAACCCGAAGACCGGCAATAGCCCCTGCACCGCAAAGCACAGCCCGCTCAGGGTCACGCCGATAATGACCGAGAGGCGGCGGCTGTACATATCAGCCACTACGCCCGTCGGAACTTCAAATAAAAAGATGGTTACTTCAAGGGCCGTTCCCGCCAATACTAATTGAAGCGGGTTGAAATGAGCTACCTGCACATAGTAAAGCGCGGCAACGATATAAATCATATCCTCGCAAAAATTGGTCAGGCCGCCCAGAAAATAATAAACCGAAGTAGCACTCCGACCAGACAAAGTAAACCTGCTTTCTTGATAAGCAATCAATTAAAAATGTAAAGTCTTGATGCTGGAAAAATAAAATCGGCAGGCTTATGATAAAGGCTGGCAGAGGCAAGGAGGAAATTAGAGCTTATCCTGACAGGTAGTGGATTGTCCATTGGTAGAGCAATGTCCCACAAAAAATACCGACCTGTTGGGATAAATCTTGGCTTGGCGGGGAATTCAGGGAGAATGAACTAGAAGTGGCAGATTGATGGCAATCCTCGCCCTGAAATTCATTTCAGGGTAAAGTTTACTACCGCTTTATCAATTCTAATTCTATTATAATTGCCTACAGCCCCTGGCTAATGTTTACCTCTACAGCGTTAATCATAAGCGATTTGATAAAATTTTGGGTGTAGATAGTGGCTTGCATTGCAAAATTCTCCTTGAAGAAAAAAAATTAGGCTCAGTTTTTTAACTGGCAATTAAATTTTAGCATAGGGTTAATTCTGCGTCAACATACTTGTTAAAGTAATATTAAGTGATTTTGGAAGCTTCGACAGGCGCACCGGGTATTGTGGAGAAAATTTCGCTAAGTTTTGCTGGTATTCAATGGCAATATATCGCGCAGAAGCCGAACAATGCGTCGGACGAAGTTATTAGCGGGACTGGGATGTAAAGGCCACTCCCGAAGTTAGCTCGGAGGCGAACTAAAGCTTGACGGTGAAGTAGCAATCGGGTTCGCCGTGCATTGCCCCGCAGCGCGTTTCGGTCAAAGTGACGCGCTGCCCGGTCAAGCTTTGCAACAATTCTTTATAGAAAGCCACGATGCTAGGGCAACCGGGCTTTTCCAGTGAAACACGTCCGGCGCAGTACAGGCAGTTATGGTAAATTAACAAGACCTGATCAGAGTTTGGGTCGGGCTGCACTTCAATTATTTCGTTTGTCGAACGCTGGTTGACCCGAACGATAGCCTGAAGTAAGGAAATCAAGTCGGTTGAGCCAGAAGCAGTTTTGAGTGGTTGGTAGCCGGTCAGTGCATTGGAAGCGGCGGCGGCATACTTGCCAAATTCGCGGCCAAGATTGCGCTGAAACAGATTAAACAAGTCGTCGCCAAGAGTTTGGGCAATTAGCTGGTTGAGCTGGATGAGTTGCGCCCCTTTAATCACTGGCTGGAAAGTTGCCGCCGGGTAATGCTCGGTGAATTGGCTGAACCCGGCTTGTTCCAGCAATTTGGGGTATTGCGCTCCGGTGATTTTGCGTAATCCGGCCAAATAACCCCGCAAGTAGGTACCACTAATATCGTATTCTTCCGCGCTCATTTTTCCTCTTGTCCCTGATAATTGTTCGTTCTGGTATATCTTAACAAAGTAATATTACAATAATGTTAAGACCAGAACCAGAATTTGCGCTTTTTTGGTGGATGTTCGGTGAGGGGTTGCGGGCGGGCGGGTGCGGGCAAGGGTTCTTCCAGTTCGCGGATTAGTCGGGTTTGCATCTGGCTGGAAGCTTCCAATTTAGCCTGAGACTCCGCCGGATTTTGCCCGACCTCGTCGAGCTGCTTTTCGTAAATCCTTAGCAGAGCTTCGCCATCCTGTACCAGTTTAGTTTGCTTCTGGCGTAATAATTCTACCAAAGGCGGTTCGGCTAGTCCCGCTAAGGCCAGCAGGAATACTACCTTTTTGAGCAAGCTAATATCGTTATAAGAAGTAACCGCCGCTCCTTCTTTCAGCACGATTTGGGCATAATCGCGGGCTGTAGCGTTATTATTATCGGCCAAAGCCTGTATTGTCGCTTCGCTGGCTTCCTTAAAATTCATAGTCCATTACAAGTAACAAGTTTCAGGTTTCAGGTTTCAGGTTTCAGGTTTCAGGTAAATGCGGTTTCCCTGTAGGATGCTGCTCCGCCAGTTGAGGTTTGGGTAAAATCAATGGGCAGAGCCACATCTTACAAAAAACCTGTGTTCCTGTCATATTTTATTTCCACAGCTTGACTGTTTTGTCTTCGGAGGCGGAGGCAAGAAGCTTGCCGTCGGGCGACCAGGCTAAATTTATAATCGAACGGGTATGACCAGACAGGGTATTTAGCAGCTTCCCTTCCAGGTTGTAGAAGCTAATCAACCGCCGCTTAATCTCGAATTTGTCGGTTTCACTGGCAAGGAAAGCGGCTGTAGCCAAAGTATTGCCGTCGGGCGACCAGGCTAGAGTATAACCAGAATCTTTGTAACTGGCAATCAATTTCCCTTGAGGGCTTCTTAGCTCCAAAACGCTGCCATCAGACCCGTTACTGAGTGAAATGCAATCAATACAACCATTACGAGCCGTAGCCGCCAGAGCTTTACCGTTAGGCGACCAGGCTAAATTTGATACAAAACTGACACTCAGGTTAAAACTGCCTTTATCCTCCCCGCCCCGCCCGGTCAGGCGAACGAAAGCGGATGTCCGGGTATTATTTTGTATCAAAGCCTCCTCGCCGCCACTGGCAATTGTCTGGCTATCGGGCGACCAGGCGGCCTGGAAAATTGGGGTAGGGCGATTACAAACTTGAATTAGCTTTTTACTTTCAACGTTCCAGATGGCTAGACCGCTTCCAGTCTGATTATTAGAGCCACAGCCAGAATTTGCCAAACTACTTGTGAGTATTGCTAACATTTTACTATCAGCCGACCAATTTCCGAGTGAATTATTATCAAGTGAGGCCAGCAAAGTGCCGTCCTCGCTCCAGATATAAACCCGGCCACTAACCATTCCGCCACCACTACTAACGGCCAAAAAACGTCCATCGGGCGACCAGATGTTTTTCGAAAGGTAATAATCAGTGTAGGCGAAGTTCGCCAATAACTTACCATCTTTACCCCAAAGCCTGAGCTTTTTATCGCAATCTTTATCGCCCGGTTTACATTCGGAAGGCCCAATCGAGAAAATCCGGTCATCGGCTAAAAAGGTTAAATCACTTACGCCTTTAAGATAATCGGGCAGAGCCAATTCCTGACCGTTAGCACTCCACCAGCGAACAAGATTGCCACCAGCTTTGAAAGTAATCGTCGTCAGAATCTTACCATCGGGCGACCAGCCTAAATTATAAACCGGGCCGGAGTGGTCAAGCGTCGCAAAACTTTCGCCCTTGAACCCGGTAGCGGTAAGAATTGACGGCGTAGGCGGAACTATCGGGGTAGCGGTAGCAGGTAGCGACGAGGTTAAAATAGTATTTTGGGCTGTCGGGGAAACAGTCGGCACCGTAATAGTTGAACCGGGCGGAACTGGGGTAGCGGCACAGGCTACCAGAAGGGGTAGCAGGAGAAGCAACACAGTAAAAGCAAAAGCGCGAAAGAACCGAACCCGTTTATCAAACTCTGCCATATTTATCACCCTTCCTGAAATTTTTCCAATAAGCTCCATCTGAAAAGTATAACGCTTTCCCAAGCCCAATAATCACAGGATGTGAGGGTTTCTAAAATAGGATGCAAAGTTTCAGGTTTCAGATTTCAGGTAAAGGCCGTTTCCCCTGTAGGATGCTGCTCCGCCAGTTGATTTTCATTAACCACAATTTTTGTAGGATGCTGCTCCGCCAGTTGATTTAGATAAGGTAAAATCAATGGGCAGAGCCACATCCTACACGATTCGTTCCGACTTTATACTTCCGACTTCCGACTTGTTAATAAAAGAAGCTGTGAGTCAGGTGGCGCGGGCTGGATTTGTAGCGCGAGTCCTGAGCGGTGTTCCACAGGAAGTTATCGAGTTGGGCCGGATAGATGTGCTGGTCGGGGTCGCTACGCTGGTTCAGGAGGCGGACGGTTTCTTCGACACAAAAAACACCTGCTGCCCGGATTTCGATTTCTTCAGGGCTACCAGCTTCCAAAAGTTCAGCTTTTGCGACGCGCCCGGCCAAAGCTGGCTCGTATTCCAGCACGCCTTCGACCCGAAAGTAATGCGGAATGAGATTATCGGCAAAACAGGTCAGGCGGGCAACATCGGGAACATCACCAAAACCCACTCCGTTAAAGGCCAGATACAAATCGTTGGATAAAATCTGGGCGCGTTTGAAAAAGTAGACGGGTTGGCCTTTATAGGTGGTCTGGTCATTAAAACAGGATAAATTGGCGGCCAGCAATTCAACCAGCGAGGCGGCGACTTTGGGATAGGGCAGGGTATCCAGCAAATTGGCGTATTCGGCTTCGTATTCCTGCCCAACGAAGCGGCCTAGCTGGTTCAGGCTTTCAGCGAACATTTGCATAAGCGGAAAATCGGGAGCGACGGCATAGAGAGCGGCTAAATCAGCAGGCTTAACCTGAGCGGCCCAATTCGCGTTGAGGGAATTTCCGGCTTCGGTATAAGCTTTGAGGGTGGCAGCGATATTTTTATAGGTAGAATTGCCGCCGCGCTGCAATTTCCACATGGGCGAAAAGCCTGAGCCGAAATTGAGGGCGGTGATGGTAAAGATGTAATCGAGCAAGCGTCGCCCGTCGCTTTCCGGGCGGCTATCCTGAAAATGAAATTCTTGGGGGTAATAATGTCGGGCGATGATTTCTGCCGGGTTAAGGTTGGTGATTAAGGTTTCGAGTTTATCAAGGTGAAAATGAACAAACTCGGCCTGTTCTATTACCTGCCGGGTAGTTTGGCGAACTTTTTCAAGAAGCGATTTTTCTTCCACAATTAACCCCTGTCTAATCTGTTATGTAAAGCTGTTAAACTTGTCCCAATTCTTTTACTTTTTTCAAGATTGACCAACTAACCGGGTTAGCGGTCTCTCCACCATCCAGCGCAATAATCGCGCCAGTCAGGTACGAAGCGGCAGGAGAAGTGACGAAGGTCACAAAACGGGCTACTTCTTCGGGCGTAGCGAAACGATGCAGCGGGTTAAAACGGCTGAACTCGATTTCGTCAGCGTCTGGTTCGCTTTGGTCTAATTCGCTGCGACCAACCGGGCCGGGTGCGAGGGCGATTACCCGTATTCCTTCGGCGGCGTATTGCAGGGCCAAACATTTGGTCAGCATGTTGACGGCAGCTTTGGCGGCGCAATAGGCCGGGGCGCGGGGTTCGGCGATGCTGGCAAGATTGGAGCTAAGGTTGACGATTACTTTTTGGCCAGAAGCTGGCCGGAGCAAAGGTAAGGCGTACTTGCTGCACAAAAAGACTGAGGCCAAATTTTGCTGTAATTGGGCGTTCCATTCGGCCAAATCCATTTCTTCCAAACCGCGCTCGACATAATGGCCGACGTTGTTGACCAAAACATTAATTGAACCAAAGCGAGCGGCGATTTGGGCAAAAACGGCCTTTACGCTAATTTCGTCGGTAGCGTCCATCTGGTAGAAAAAGGCAGAGTAATTGCTTTGCTGCAATTCGGCGGCGGCAGCTTCTCCGGCGGTAGCGTCTTGCTCGGCGATAATAACAATTGCGCCCTGTGCGGCAAATTCTCCGACGATGGCCCGGCCTATGCCACTGCCGCCACCCGTTACGACTATATTATATGACGGAGTTTGCATTATTTTGTCACCTGAAGATTTGCTGAGTTGCCAACTTATTTTCCCTGTTACAGTGATAGCACCAACAGTTGAGTTTGTCAAGGAGTAATGTATTATGTCAAGCCAGAAGGAGAAAATAGCCTATTAAATCCCGGTTTTACAGAGACAAATTATAGCATAAAAGGCCGGAACTATGGTAATATTAGGGTATCAGCCAAACAAATTTTTGGAAAGAATAGGGGAAATAATGTACAAGATTGCGATAGGCTTGCAGAAGGGCGGGACGGGCAAGACGACGACGACGCTATGCCTGGGGCGGGGGCTGGTGGAGCATGGCAAAAAGGTGCTGGTGCTGGATTTAGACCCGCAGGCCAATTTGACAACGGCGATGGGGCTTGACCCGATAAATCTGGAAGGGCCATCTATTTATGATTGTTTGCTCAAAAACGAGGCTCAATTAGCCGAGTCGATTTTCGAGACGGATTTTGGTTTTGATGTTGTTCCGGCGACGATGAGTTTGGCTTTGGCCGAAAAAGAGCTTTACAACGCGATGAACCGTGACCGCAAGTTGCACCGCAAGTTAGGCGAGATGGAGAAGCAAAGCCGCAAGAATTCCCGTTTGGCTTACGACTACGTTTTGATAGATTGTCCGCCAAGTTTGGGGATTTTGACGGTGAACGCGCTGGCAGCGGTGGATTTTGCCTTAGTACCGTTACAGGCCCAGCAGTTCGCCGCTTACGGTTTGAATTATTTTCTGGATACGATGAATGAGGTTCGGAGCGAATTTAACGAGCAATTAACTTTGCTGGGGGTGGTGCTGACCATGTACAATCCGCGCACTCGTGCCAGCCAGGACGTATCGAACGAAATGCGCGAGGCTCTGGGGGAGCGGGTGTTTGAAACGGTTATCCGCAATACGACAATATTAAACGAAGTGGCGACCCGTGGCCCGGTGCAAATTTACGCACCTCGCAGCGAAGCCGCCGCCGAATACAATCGTTTGGCCGAGGAGGTTATGAAACGTGTCGAGAAAGCTTGAACCAAAAGCCGCCCCCCGTCGTTTGGGGATGGTATCGCAACTTATCGGCGAGAAGGCCGGAACGCTGGAACAGCATCAGGAAACCCGCAACAAAGAGGCCCTGATTGTGCCAATCGAACGAATTAGCCCGAACCCGAACCAGCCGCGTCAGGCCAGTAACCCGGAGCGGGATAAAGAATTGGCTGAGAATATTCGGACGAACGGAGTGCTAGAGCCGCTTATCGTGCGCGAGGTAGGCGAGGGGCTGTACGAGATTGTGGCGGGAGAGCGGCGTTACCGGGCGGCGAAATCTATTGGGGAAACCCGCCTGCCCGTAATCGTGAAGGATTATGACGACGAGCAGGCCCAGCTTGTGGCGGTGGTCGAGAATTTGCAACGGCTGGATTTAGAGCCAGTGGACGAAGCGCGTTACTTTAAGTTTTTGAGCGACAATTATAATTACAGCTATCGCAAGATTGCCGATATGGTGCATCGCAGTCATGGTTACGTAAATGAGCGGATGCGGTTGTTGGAAGAAGCGGCAGACGCTAGTGATAAAAGTAACAAACGTATAGAAAATGGACAAAAGTTACAAACATCACAAGCGGTTAAAGAAAAAGCAGTCAAGAAAGAAGCCAAATTTAGCCCCAAGCCTTTGCTAACTTTTGATGGCTGGCTGGATAAAACCCGCGAAACTTTACCCAAACTCCAGCCCGACGAAGTAAGCGAACTTAAAAGCAAGCTTTCGGAATTGCGCCACAAGATTGATGCGCTGGAAAAAGAGCTGTTATAGAAATTGAGCCAGCGTTTTACGTGAAACGTTTTGTCTATTGGCGGAGAAACATCTCACAAGAAATACAGGCTACCGGGTCAGGTTTTTACTGGCAGAAAAGAAGTGTACTATGGAAGATATTTACAAGTTCCACAAATTTATTACGATGGACGGGATGCTAACGGTTTTAATGCAGACCGGGCTGCTTAACACCGAGGTCGAAATCGAGCTACGGATTAAGCCAGTCAAAACTTATCCGCCCAAGGCTACCCCCGAAGATTTGGGCTGGCCTCCCGGCTTTTTCGAGCAAACCTATGGGATTTTAGCTGACGACCCAATGGAACTCCCCGACAACTCAGAGGATTATGAAGCTGAAAGAGACGCAATTTTGTGATTTACTTGCTTGATAGTAACGTTTGTATTCGCTATATTAACGGCACTTCCAGCAATATTCTAAGGCGTGTGCAAATCGCGCCGCAAGGTAACATTGTGATTTGCTCGGTAGTTAAGGGTGAACTTTTCTACGGTGCAGCTAAAAGTAACAATCCAGCAGCGACATTAGCCCAGCAACAAAGCTTCTTAAATCAATTGGCTTCACTGCCCTTTGATGATAAAGCTGCACTAATATTTGGTGAAAAAAAGCCGAACTGTGGAAAGCCGGAACTTTGGTTGGGGCGAACGATTTGCTGATTGCGGCGATTGCCCTTGCTAATAACTTGATTTTGGTGACACATAATACACGAGAGTTTAGGCGGGTGCAGGGCTTGCAGATAGAGGATTGGGAAGTATCGCCCTAATATAATAGAAGAAAGTATACAGGAAAGAGGAAAGCTTCAGGATGAGCAGTCAGGACGAGAGCAAATTGTGGGAGGAACGGTACCAGGGGCATGTGCCGGGTTGGGATATTGGGCAGCCCGCCCCGGCTTTTATGGATTATTTTAAGGAAGCGGGCGCACCCAAAAGCGGGCGAATTTGTGTGCCGGGTTGCGGGCGGGGGCATGATGCACTGTACCTGGCTGAACTGGGTTTTGAGGTAGTCGGGGTGGATTTCGCCGAGAGTCCTATAAAATATTGCCGGGAACAGGCCGAAGCCAGAAATTTGCAGGATAAGGCCAGCTTTTTGGTACGTGATATTTTCGAGCTTCTGCCCGAATACGCCCAGAGCTTCGATTATGTGCTGGAATACACCTGCTTTTGTGCTATTCCTGTTGACCGCCGACCCGATTATGTGCAGCTAATGCGGGGTTTGCTCAAGCCAGGTGGCAAACTGATTGCCACTTTCTTTACCCATAACCGGCCCGGTGGCCCACCATTCAAGACTAATACTACCGAGCTGCACCAGCTTTTTGATGGCTTCTTCCAGTTTGAACGTCTGGAAAAACCCCGCCATTACGCTCCCCGCCGCGAAGGTGAAGAAACCTTTGGAGTGTTAGTTAGTTGTTAGAGAAGAAGTTGTTAGTTGTTAGAAGAATACGGTTGTCGGGGAAAAGTTTAATACAACTGTTAAGCCAAGACGCTAAGGAACAAGTAATAATTAACAACTTCTTCTCTAACAACTAGCCTTCCAGATAATGCCGTACCTGTTCGCTAAAGTCGTGAATGCTGATAGGCTTGGTGATAAAGCCGTTGCCACCTGCTTCAAAGGCGCGTTGGCGTTCTTTTTCCATAGTATGTGCCGTTACGAAGATAACGGGAATGGTGGCGAGGGCCGGGTTTTGCTTGATTTGCTCGGTGGCGGTAAAGCCGTCCATACCGGGCAAGGAAACATCCATAAGGATTAAATCGGGTTGTTCGCGGGTCGCGACTTCCAGGGCTTGCTGACCGTTGACGGCTTCCACTACTTCATAATTACCAATTTGCAACAGATCGCGCAGTAATTCGCGGTTGTCGGTTAAATCTTCGACTACTAATATTTTGAACATCTCTCTAACTCCAACCCGGCGAGGCTTTAGCCCGCCAATATTTTTTTGTCCCGGCGAGAGTTTTTACTCTCTATAGATTAATACAGCAAATAATCAATTTCGTTTTAGAAATTTGATTATATTTAGCTTAACGTTTAATATTCATAGCGGTTGCGCTCAAACCACTATCAAAATATAAGGTTGTTCGCCCTGAGCCGCCGCCAGCTCAACCCCCAGTCGGTTTAGCTCCCATTCGCTAAAAAGGCTTTTATGCCAATCGCGTGCAAATTTTAGCCCAAACTTTTTAGGCATTCGGGAATTTTCAGGAACAAGCGTGGCCTGAGATATGGCAGTAAGCTTGGCTTCAGGAAGCCAGCCTAGCCTTGATTTTATTGCAACAAACGGGCCAGCAGGCTCAGGCGTAGATTTAGCCTCAAAAGTTTCTTCGTCTTGAACCAGCGGGCTTTCCGGGTAAACTGGTTTGGGCTTGGGCAAAGCCGGGACGACAGGAGACGGAGCAGGCCGGGACGGAATAGAAGCCAGATTTGGGCGGGCCGGAGTAGTGGTAGGATGTAGCAAAGCGGGTGGCGGGGTTGGTTGGGCCAGCTCGGACAGAACGCTGAAAAAATAGGGCATACGGTTGGGCAAGGGCGAAGATGCGCCATCGGCAGTCAGGCGGCGACGCTGAATATTTGCTCCGGCCAAAGTTTTGACGCGAGCCTGATAAATTTGGGCCACGAATTCGGTTTCGGATAAATCCGATTTTTCCCATAAGTTCAGAGCGCGGCTAGTGTTCGAGCGGATAAAGAGCGGATTATCCCCAAAGTCACGGGTTAAGTCGCTGATGAGTTGACTTATCAAGCTTGAACTTTGGCTTCTAAAAGTCGAAACCGAGCGCGTAGGCGCGTTTATTTCGACTAATTTATTTAATTCATGATTTTTAGTTTTATTTATACATGGGGGGAAATTTTCCTCTGCCTTAATCGGGAAATTTTCCGCTTGAGTAGGGGAAGTTTTCCCTGCGGTTGGGGCTTTAGTTTGAGCAGGGGGAAATTTCCCCTGAGCCTGAATAGGCAGGGGTAGGGGGAAATTTTCCGTTTGGCTCGGAGGCGAACTTTTCCCGTTAGCTTCGCTATCTTCAAGTGAAGCTTTGGTCGAAGCTTGTTCCTCAGGCTTGACATAACTATTTGACCAGTCCCAATTCACCCGGTAATAGCGGCCTTCACCGGGCATGGTTCTGGTGGCGGGGCGGCCTGCTTTTACCAGCAGCAAGTAACTTTTTTCCAGAGCGATACGCAGACCTTTGCTGACCGATTTTTTATCAAGATTAGTTTTGCGGGCCAGCCATTCCACCGAAGCTTGCACTTCTTCGACGCGCTGCCCTTCGCGGTTAGTGCGCCCAATGCTGTTGCGGATAAAGTAGCCGATTACTTTGATGACGGCCAAACTTTCATTTTGCAAAACTTCGTCGAAAAACCAGTTTTTGGTCATAGTGTAGTTAGTAAAGCCAGTCAAATTTTCAGACATATCAAATCCTCCCGCCTTGCTTGCTTGACATGGCCCTTTTGTGCGTTATAATAGAAAGGTAATAAAAAAACTACCCTTGTTTCGCTCAAAAGGCGGCAAGGCATTATAGTGAACATTCAGAACAACCTCTTCGGTAGCCAGCCAGCAGGTTGTTTTTTTTGTGAAATTGTCGAGCGGGTTATTTCCCGCTTTTTTCGTTTAGGTTACGTAGTTTCCAATTCTGCTCTACTCTTTCAGGTTTGTTCCGTCTCACGCAAGCGGCGCAAGCGTTCGAGGTCGGTTTCCATCATTTTGATAACGGTATCAATGTCGAAGTTCAAAGCCTGGTCGGGTGGCAGTTGGGCCAATTCCACCAAAGCTTTAAAACTTTCGAGCTGGCGGCCATCTACCCGGCGGGCGGGCGGGATAGCTGCCGATTTGCGCCGGGTGCGTTTAGCCGAATTGGGTTTGGTTTCCGGCTCGTTGATAAAGCTCATCTGGACAAGGCCATCGGCGGTAGTAATAGTTTCGGGACGGCGGGGACGACGGGGAGCTTCAGTTTTGAAACGGTTGACCAGTTCTTCAACTTCGCGAGTGGTCAGGCGACGATTTAGCCGGGTGCGCTCCGATTCGTATTCAGCCATTGCCGCTTCCTGCAAGTTACCTTCCAGATAGCTGAGGGTGCGGGCAATGCTGAATTTGGCGCGGGTAGCTTCTTGCACCACTTCTTCGTTATTTTTATCACTAACGAACGCGCGTGCGTTCAAATCGTTAGCAGCATTTTGAGCTACATTAGTGAGCAATTCCTTGACACGCGGGGTCAAACGCTGGGCTAAACGGATGCGGTCAGTGACATATTGCTTGGATTTGCCGATACGCGCCCCAATTTCGACGTGGCTATAATTGCGCTCGTCGGCCAAACGCTGGAACGCCTCGCCTTCGTCAATCGGGTCGAGGGCTTCGCGCTGGATGTTTTCGATAATGGCATCAAAGGCTACGTCGGCCCGGTAGTCAATGACCATGACTGGCACAAGCTTGAGGCCAAGTTCGCGGGCGGCTTGCAAGCGGCGTTGTCCCGCCACCAGCGTCACATGCCCTTCCGTCCCCTTCATCGCCAGCAGAGGTTGCAAAATCCCGCGCTCGGCAATGCTTTTTTTGAGTTCTTCCAAAGCTTCGCGGCTAAGGGTTTGGCGGGGCTGGTCGGGGTTCGGGTCAATGACATCGGGTGTGAGGTAGCGCAAAGTGGCCCGGCGTTGTTCTTCGGCAGCAAACAAATCTTTGCGCGTACCGATAAGCGGAGCTTCGTTCGGGTATTTGGTTGTCGCGCTACCTGCTTTTTCCTTTGTCATTATCATTTCTCGATTGCTCTTTTATTTTATTTCATCTGGTTTCAAAGGTCTGCGCTTTGAATTATATATTCGTAAAACTCTGATGTTTCCGTTCCTGGCTCTTGTAAAATACACCTGATATTTGCCATCAAGTATATTCCATTGTCTGTACTGCTGGCTCATTCCCTGTACTTGTTTACCACTGATTAAAGTGGTATCAGCTAACTTTTGAAGTTGGTCTAGCAATAGCCCAACTAAAATATTAGCAGTTTCTTCATCAAGATTATCGGCATAGTAATCAGTTATTTCGTCAAAATCAGCCTGAGCTTTTTTAGACAGTCTGAATTGGCTCATATCAAGCTTCAGCCTTTTGTTTATTAGCAAAATGATTGGCGATACGTTCTTTAGCTCGTTGCCGAACCTCCTCCGCTGTATAACCTTCAAACCCGGTGGCTTCATCGGCCTCGAACTCGGCGGCGGCTTGTTGAAGTTCTGCCAGTTCTTCGGGGTCGAGTACCACAATTTCTTCATCTTCTTC
>JBBQGP010000046.1:0-31024 GCA_038323095.1 Chloroflexia bacterium
GCTCTTTAGGCTCAAAACTTACCAGAAGATTCC
Source organism: Chloroflexia bacterium (assembly GCA_038323095.1). GTDB lineage: Bacteria > Chloroflexota > Chloroflexia > Chloroheliales > Chloroheliaceae > L227-5C. The sequence continues at coordinate 34 of JBBQGP010000046.1, forward strand.
AAAAGCAAACCTGAACCTCTATAGTTCGCTAGTTTTAAGAGGGGTGTTATTATCATGCCAGCTGAGGCAATTCTAATTATTACTGAAGAGTTCGATATTCACGCCGACCGATTGGTGCAACTGCTGACCGAACGAGGGGAACGGGTAGTGCGCTTTCACACTGCCGATTATCGCTTGAAGGATGTTCTCAATTTCATCCATCATCCCGATGGTCGGTTGGAAGGGTCACTCCTGATAAATGATCGGGTGTTATACCAAGTCCTAGAAGGGAGTGTACCTTAAGCAGCAAGTTTGGGCTACCATTTGTAACAAGTTAAAGCTCGAACTTGCTCCCGACCTTCCACCAGCTTCAAACACCACTCCGATTGGGCCTTTTCCAGTTCCCTCAAATTCTTATAATTCTGGTTGACTATCCCTTTGTTGCTCAAGGGCCATAATCTCTCGGCAGGCTGTAACTCCGGCGAATAAAGTTAATCAGCTCAGGTTTGTAAAACCCAACTTCTCCTGCATCCCGTTTTTAGAGTATTCCTCATTGCTCCAGCGGAAATTGCACATTTGATGACCACGAGCAAGGGTTTGAGTGCGTTCCCAGCGAATCGAAGGCGGCATATTGTTAAACATCAAATCATCAAATTTGCAATAAACAGTGGTTAGCTCCCGCGCCCCATGTGCTGCCAAAACTTCCAGGTAGAAACAGCTATGCATGTTAAAGGCAAGGGTAGTAGAGCTGTTTTCAACCCACTCCTTATTCCAACCTTGTTCGGGAAAGATTAAATTTAGCAACCGGGGGAAGGTCTTTCGCAATAACTCAAACGAGTCGATACCTGGTAGCTCAAAGCGCATCATTTTGATACTGGCCGAAAAACTGGTTGCAAAAATTCGATCAATCTCCACCAGCGCGGCTTTCTTGCTCAGTCCTTTTTCTAATAGCACCAAGTAAAGTGCTAATCCTGGCAGAATACTCTGATAAAGATGGAACCGTAGCACCCGGTTAAGCGGAGGGCTTGTAATGCCAATACAAAGTTTTTGATATTGAGCTTGCACTCTTGCAATCAGTGCTTGTGCCTCAGTTTTGCCAAACTGTTCAGCCAGCAACTTTTCCCAGAGTTTCAAATAAAAGATTTTCCTGGCTATGTTCCCCCGTCTCGCTAAAATCTTATAGCTGGTTAGTAGTCCCAACCCCAGACCTAGTCCAAAACTTTTGAAATCTATAATCGAGTTATTTTGATTTTTTGGTTTTAGAAACATTGCTTTGCTTTCTTGTACAACCATCTGTAAAAGCCTTTCCTTTCTATATTGGTTCGTTTAGCCTCTAGTGGGTCGTTCAGCTTACAATTTTAAGCTGAACCTTCATGAGTTATCTGGTTTCGAGTTGAATGACCCCTTAACTTCTTTATCACACCAACCTCCAACTAAATAATAGACCTATCACTGGTAAAGACAATGAGGTACATCACTAATCAGAAAAAGAATAGTCTTCATTAACTACGGCTATTAACAGACAGCGATTACCGTGGCTAACTGGTTCAGCAAAATTGAAATAGTCGCTCAAACCAGCTTGGCTTTCGGCAGTACTGGCATAATCCGCCAGTTTACAAGTTAAAGCTTTGTTGGAAAAGTTGTTAGCTACTAAAGAAAGGCCACAGGTTTGGCTTGCCCACACTACTTATCCAATAATTTTATTATCCGCTAATAAAATTTTATAGACTAAAATGCCACGTAGCAGTAAATTACAGGCATTTTCTTCGTGAGCGGATATTAATCAATGGCTACGTTACAACTACTTCAATAACTCAACTCGGATTACAGCCCTGCCATATGCTATAGCTTTGGCTTTTATGGCTGCTCACAGCATTTGTAAATGAGGCACAAATCTGCTATCCTTACTCCAGGCTATAGTAATGGGAATGACAGTTCTCAAAACAGTAAGTAGAAGAAGTGAAAAGGTAATTTTGGTCTGATATGTTTTAGGGAAAAGAGAAGGAAAGAAGGGGTAAGAGAGGTGGCTAGTAAAAAGGGTAAAAGTGTAAGTGGCGAAATTGTGGAGGGGAAACAAAAGCGGGAAGCAGAAGGTGCGGAGGAAGCATCCGCCCTAGTTCCGACTCAGGTGATAACGGTGTTAGCGGCTGACCGCAATCCAGCTTTGGTATACCTGGCAACTTTACGTAGCAGTGGCCGCCGCACGATGCGCCAGTCGCTTGACACTATCGCCACTATTTTGAGTAGTGGCCGCCATAACGCCGAAACCATCCCCTGGCACGAACTACGCTACCAGCATACCGCCGCCGTTCGAGTGGCTCTGGCCGAACGCTACAAACCAGCTACTGCCAACAAAATGTTAGCCGCCCTGCGCCAAACCCTCAAAGAAGCCTGGCGACTGGGCTACATGAGTGCCGAACAATACCAGAGGGCTTGTGACCTTAAAAGCGTTACCGGCAAATCGTTGCCGCGTGGTCGCTCCCTCCAAAGTGAAGAACTGGAAAAACTGCTGGATGTATGTGAACAGGACGCTCGACCAGCCGGAGCGCGGGATTATGCCATGCTGGGGGTATTGTATGGTTGTGGGCTACGCCGGAGTGAAGTGGTCAAACTAACCCTGGCCGATTACAACCAGCTCGAACAAGCCTTAACTATCCGAAGTGGCAAAGGCGGCAAAGACCGACGGGTATATTTAGGTGAGGAATGGAACAAGGGCTTGCAAGCTTGGCTGATGGTGCGAGAAAGGACGGCAGGCCCATTATTCCTGAGAATGGATGCCCATAGTAAACCTACTGCCAAGAGCCTGAGCGACCAGGCGGTGCTGCTTATAATGAAGAATAGGGCAAAGCAGGCCGGGGTAGCTGCTTTCTCCCCCCACGATTTGCGCCGTACTTTTGTGAGTGACCTACTGGATGGCGGGGTAGACATTGCGACGGTGCAAAAGATGGCCGGACACGCCAGCGTAACGACTACCGCCCGCTATGACCGAAGAGGTGACGCGGTAACAAAGGCTGCTGCCGAAGTTCTTAAAGCTCCCAGAGCAAAAACTAAACCTGGCACTTAAACCTCCTTAAATTCGATCCAGGTCAAACTCAGGTTAAAGTAAAAAACTTGTACACTTCTAAATTCCTGAAGGTTTAGCAAAGCATTTAATTTCGTGTTATACTAACGCGGGTAACTGTTACAGAATATAAACACTCTGGCGATTTAGTTGATTGCTGGCCCATTTTTTGCTGCAAACACTGAGGATTAGCTCATCAGGTTCTTTGAATTTCAGGTACACTAACAAGCAGAGGTGCTTTGGGCGTGGGCAGGATATTTGTATCTGCCCCTGTTTTGGGCTGAAAACTCGCAAAATTTTTTGTGGTAGTCGGTTACTAGGGAAACGAAACGAGACGAAATAAGAAGGAGAACAGACTGAATGTTCAAAATCATAGCCGGGATTGTCGCAGCATTAGTCGTAGCAATTGGGGTAGTAACAGCACTTATGATATGGACTACCGACCAGTGGATGCAAAAGGCGGCAAACCTTGCCACTGTTACCGTTTCATTCTTCGCCTGTGGCTTATTTATAGCCACTATTGGGCTGGTAGTAGCAGTTCTGGCCCTGGTTAGTGTTATTACGACCTTAATCGATAAAAAGGTCAATCCGTTGCTTGACCGGGTAACGCCTTTGCTGGATAAAGTCAACGAAACCGCCGATACCGCCAAAGGGACGGTCACTTACGTTGGCGAGGGAGTAGTTTCGCCCTTGATTAAAGTTTCTGCTATTCTGGCGGCAGTGCGTGGTGGTATCAGCGCGTTACTTCGCAGCCGCAACGGGTAAATTTTTATGCGAAAATATGACATTGAAAAACAACAAGCTTATTTTGCACAGGGCTTTCGGATTGGTCTCGTTTTTGGAGTTCTGGGGGCCTTAATAATTCTGGGGCGCGACCACTCGCCGAAGCAAACTCTGCCTGAGCCAGAACCAGTGGTGGCTACGCTTGACACCCCGACTGAAACTCCCGCCATCCCTGAAATTCCTGCCCCCGAAATCCCCGCGCCCGGCCCAATCGCGCAAGGTTAATAAAGTTTTGAGTTTTAAGTTTCCTTTAGTGGCGAGGACTGAGTAAGCAATTAGTCCTCACCACTAAAGGTACAATACTACTTCGCCAAAAGATATTAGCCGAAAATCCACTGGTGGAGCAGTGGCTTCCGGCTTTATAATCTTGACCTTATGCTTGTTTACCCAGTCCTCAGCACTATAATAAATTATGGGCGTAGCTCAAAACTTCCTCGACGGTAACATCGGCCACAAACGATTCAGCGTGGTCGCAACGATTTTTGGTACAATCCAGGCCACATACCGGGCAGTTTAATCGCCACGAAATAGCGGGCTGAAAACGGGTACGGGTAAGCGGGCTGGAATTAATCATATTACCACACCAGTAAATCCCAACAGTGGGTGTGCCAACCGCTCCGGCCAGATGAAGCGGGCCAGAATCGTTAGAAATAACCAGACCACAGCGCGAAAGCAGCCCGGTTAGCCCATTTAGCGAAAGTTGTCCGCACAAGTTTTGGGCTTCCGGCAATTTTTGTTTTATCGCTTCAGCCAAATAATTTTCTGGCTTTGTCCCGGTAATAACTACTTCCGCCCCTTCCGCCAGCAAAGCTTGGCCCACTTCGGCGAATTTTTCGGTAGGCCAGTGGCGACGTGAATCACTTGCGCCAGGATGCAAAGCAACCAATGGGCGATTTGTATCCGGCAATACCTTATAAGCTTCGTCTAAATCATTTTTGGTAACAGTAATATGCGGCTCTAAATCGGGATTTTTCGCACCAGCCAAAGCGACTATTTCCAGATGACGAATCGTTTCAAGTTGGTAATAAACATAGAGAATATTGCGGTCAAGCGGCGGGGCATCTGGGGCGCGTGACCCAATGCTTAAACGAGCTTTCAAGCGGCGAATAAAAGGATTGGAATTAGCTCCCCCGCCATGCAGTTGCACCGCTATATCAAAACTTTCGGCTTGTAGAGCCTCGAAAAACACTTGCATATCCGGCTTTTCGGCCACATCAGTTTCGTCACCTAACCCGCCGTGTGGAATGGGTATAACCCGGTCAACCGGGCCGGGCCGTCCTTCCAGAAAAGCTTTATGCCAATCTCGCGCCAACAGCACAATTTCGGCGGCGGGATAAGCCTCGCGCAAGGCTTGCAAAGCTGGAAGCGCAAAAATAAAATCGCCCAGTGCATTTGCCCTTAAAACCGCGATTTTCCGCACATTTTGTTCCAGGTTATATTTAATCATTTGTCTTGGTTTTATCCCATCTATTTTGAATTAAAAATCACAGAACGCTTAACTTCTAGCAAATCTTGTACCGGGTTACGTATTAATTGTTCAGGAATGTTCAGTTTTAATTTTTATTACCCACCCCTATTACAAAATATCTGTGACTATGGTGCGATAAACTGTTCGTTAAAGTATCCAATATGTTAATAGACAACATGGCACACTTTTTTATAGTAAAGCTATTTAAGTAAACAGGAATGGCTGAAAAAGTGGCTGTGTTAACTACAAACTTTAATACTTCTATAGTCTAGCTGTGATATAATAGGCTCACTTTATAGGATTAATGACAGTGGCAATAGTAGTATTAAGTTAAATAGAACAGGTACGGTGATGAGCAGGTTTTTGGAGCGTTACAAGCCGGGTCAGGCGACCCAGCAAGGTACGATAGGGCGAACTTTTACAGCAATAGATTTACAGGATAACAAGCCGGTAGTAATCAAACATATAGGTTGCGCCGGAGTAGAAGCGGCGGCGGCGGTTTTGCAAGAATGGGCGCGGCTTTTACCTGTCCGCCACTCGACCTTGATTGAAGTTTACGAAACCGAGCTGGACGAACTTAATTTTTACCTGGCCGTACAATATTTAGAGGGCAACAACCTGCGGCGGCTACTTTCTTCCCTGCCGCAAAGAGCCGAGCAGCGCGATGGGCTGGAACGGCTGCTTTGGATGGCTCGTACTTTATTGGAAGGCTTGAGCCAGTTACATTCGGCAGAATTAGCACACGGCGATTTATGCCCGGAGAATGTTTGGGTCAATGAACGAGTGCTAATTTTGGATAGCGGGCTGGCCCGACTGGAAAGATTAGCCGGAATTCCCGATGACCCGCGCCTGAAAAGTGCGCTACAGGCTATTCCGATTGGTAGTCCCAACTACCGCGCTCCTGAATTGGCTTTGGGGGGGATGCCCAGCTTTGCCAGCGATATGTATTCGCTTGGGGTCATTCTTCACGAAAGTTTGAGCGGACGCTTGCCCGGCGCGGAAGGCCCGGTTTTGCCCGATAAATTGGCCGAGCAAGAATTATTATTTACCCTTGTCAGCAAATTACTGGATTTCCGACCCCACGAACGCTTAACTTTGCCCGCCACGATGAGCCTGATAGACGAAATATTGCAGACTCCACCCGAATTGGTACGGCGGCTGGAACAGGTTCGCAAAAAAAGTGGTAGCGGTAAGCTCGAATCACAGGAGGTCGAGATTTATCAGGCGCGGGCGGCTTTGCTGCTTGAAACCGACGCTTACCAGCGGGTCTTGCTGCACCGGGCGATTGCCGCCAATTTCGCCCGCAAAATGCGCCATAGCGAGGCGTTGGAAGAATGTCAGGCTGGCTACGAGGATATTAAGGCAATTAGCGAGGCGACCCAGGCAGCGCGGGCTAATGCTGAGCTAGTTTCAGTCGAGATGCAAATTTGCTTTAATCAGGCCCGCTTTGCTGAAATGCCGGAGCTGGGCCGGGCTGCCCTCGCTAAACTGGAAATGGCCGGACTAGACACTGCTAAAATCAAGGAAGCGGCTCGAATTTGGATTAAATTGGCCCGCTTTTACTACCGACGCAGTATGTTGACCGAGTTGGGGCAAACTTTGAAGCTGGCCCGCACTTCCGCCGAAGCCAGCCAATATTTTGCAGGCTTGGCCGAAGCTAATATTGTGGAGGCAATGTATTATGGCTGGACAAAGGGGCAGGTCGATGCCGGGATTGCCGCCGCCGAACGCAGTTTACAGACTGCCAAGGAACTGGATATAGAATGGCTGCAATCCGAGGCACACCGGGTAATTGGCGGCTGTTACCAATACAAGAATGAAATTGCCGAGTCCCGCCGACATTATCAGTTGGCTTTAGAACTGGCTCAACAAGCCGGGTTAGCCGATTTGATAGCCGCTGCTTTGTATAATTTGGGCCTGATTTGCGAAATTGAAGGTGATTTTGCCGGATGCGAGAAATTCTTTTTGCAATCACTGGAAATTGCCCGCAAAGCCAAAATTCCGCGCCCCCAGGCGATTGCTTACAAGGGGCTGGATTTGCTATATATCCAGCTTGGTCGTTTGCCCGAAGCTTACGAACAGGCCCGCTTGCATTTGCGGCTAATGCAGGAAATGGCTGACCAGCAGCTTTTGCCGGATGCCTATTGTCAGATGGCTCAAATTACCCTTGAAATGGGCCGTTTGGACGAAAGCGAACGCTATATTAATTCTGGTCGGGAATTAGCCTTGAGTACCGGCAATAATTTAATTCTGGTAGAACTGGAAGAATTAGCCGCGACTTTGCGATTACGGCAAAACCAACTGGACGAAGCTGAGCAGATTTTGGCGGCAAACCGGGTGCGGGCGGGAGAGCAATTTAGTGAATGGCTGGTTAGAATTAATCGCACTCAACTTGAAATAGATTTAGCCCGGCTGCAAGCCGAAAGTGGCACTACTCCGGCCCACTATGCCGCCTTGATTGACCGCAGCGCACAGCTTTTGGCCGATGTGCGGGTGGTTAAACCCAGTTTTGAGGCGGGCTATCTGGCTTTGCACGGGCGTTTGCTGGCTCTGGCAAATCAATGGGAAGAAGCCGAAGCAGTTTTCAAGCAAGCCATTCAACGGGCCGACGAATTAAAGCAGCGTCTTTCGCTGGCTTTGGCTCTTGATTACTATGGACGTAGCCTTTTGGAAAAAGTGCAGACGGGCCGAACTACCCGGCTGGGGCAACGTGGGCGGGCAATGGGCTTGCTTGCTAACGCCAAAGCGGTTTACGCCGAATGTGCGGCCCAACCGGGCCTGGATAGCGTCAATCTTCTTCTCCAGCAAAGCCTCAAATAAATATTCATTTTGTTATTTTACTAAAGTAACTTTCCTGTAACCTAAACTAAATAAAATGTCAATAGAAATTCATAAAAACCCTTGACTCTCTATTCGCCACCTGTTAAAATAATAAATGTTGGCATATTTAATTACATTAAATGTGTCAACCGGGTTGTTTACTTTACCCTCGTGTCATACCTAAAAAAAGCCAAAAATTAACATTTAGAAGTATGGCCGAATCTACCTGTCAGCTTGCGGTTTTTGTGTACCTGATTTCATAATGTTTTGACCTAACGCTATAGAAACTCTCTTTTTGGGTGGCTTGCCGCAAACTTTTTGTGTTCCTTTTTATAAGTTCCAGTAACATTTTACGGAGGATACCTTTCTATGTTGCAAGGCTCAACTCTAGGCAAGCAGCGTCTGGCTATTCTGGCCCTGGGCGGCTTGCTGTTGTTATCTCTGGCTCTGACCTTTTTCAGAACCAACGCTCCGGCCAGTGCCGCCGGGTCAGTTTTCGTCCGGCCCGATGGCGATGACACTAATTGTAATGGGACGGCGGCTGTCGCTTACCCCGGCGGCACTGGCCCTCTAGCTTGCGCCAAAAAGACCATTCAGGGGGGGATTGATGCCGCCGCTGCTGGCGATACGGTCAAAGTTTATCCCGGAAGCTACAACGAAACCGCATCTAACCGCACGCTCTACAACGGTGGTACTTACCAGTTTGGCTTTTATGTTGGTCAAGCCAAAAGCGGCCTGACGGTGCAAGGGGTAGATACTTCGGGCAACCCGATTACCGACAGTGCTAACGTCGCAGCCAGCGTCAAAACCAACGCCACTAACAATTTCGGCTATAGCGGCGTGTTTATCGAAGGCGACAATGTAACGATTAGCGGCCTCAAGATTTTGGATAATTACGTGGCTGGCGCGGTAGATAACAACAAAACCGTTGAAGTAATCGGGGATAATTTCACCCTGAAATATTCCCAAATTGCCGTTTCGGATGGCGGCGCGGTCTACATCAGCGATTTTCGCTACGATGCCGCTAATAATGCTTCGATGGTAAAAGCTTATCGTATCGAAGGCAATTTGTTTGATTTGGGGGCAGACCTGACTATTGCCAGTGGCGCGGGTGTTTCCGGCCCGGTATCTGGTCGGGTAATTACTGGCAACAAATTTGTACTAAACGGCGCGTCTTACCCGGCCATCAGTTTTAGCGGCAAAGCCGATACTACTGGCGGCCCAAGTTGGTACACCTACCCGGTAGGTGGCGCAGTCATCCAGAACAACGATTTTTCGGGCGGAACGACCCAATATATCCGCGCTCGTGGCGATTACCTGAACGCCCAGTTTGACTGGAACAATTACTTTACCGCCAATACCTATGATAAAGCGACGATTGTAGGGGCGAACCCTGCCGCAAACGATGTGCGGGCTTTCACTTATACCAGTGGCTCGTATACTTTTGTAAACGTCCGGCGCATTGGCGCAACCCTTCAGGGTGAAATTAGCAACGCCGCTTCGGGGGATACCCTGCTGGCAAAAGCCGGAACTTACCCGGAAACCTTGATTATCGACAAGCCCCTGACCTTAAAGGGAGCGCAAGCTGGAGTTTTGGCGAAGAACCGGGCCGGAGCGCAATCTATTATCAAAGTTAGCTCTGGCGGAACGGTGGCCGCCGATATTCGGGCCAGCAATGTAACAATTAACGGCTTTGTCTTTAACATGACTGGGTCAACTCCTCCCTGGGCGGTGACTGCCCTTAATTTGCCCAGCTATGCCAATCTTGGCTTACTTTATAACGAGTTCATCAGCAGTCCCGGCACGGATGGTACGGGCGGCGCGTATTTGCAAAACACCACCAATACTGTCATCGAAGGCAATTACTTTAACCAGCTTGCCAACCACGCTATTTTTATGGCGGCCAATTCGGATGGTACAGTTTATCGTAACAACGATAGCTATAACTGCTACAATTCCAACTTCTCGGCTCACGTTGGTACGCACAAAAACACGCTGGTCGAAAACAACCGGGCGGTAGAAGATGATATGATTATCTTTGCCACCGAGGATGCGACTTTCCGCAACAATAGTTTCACCAGCAGTGCCGCTAGTTCCAGCCGGATTTATCTGGGCGGTGGCGACAAACGTATTACCGTTACGGGCAACACTTTTACGGTAAAGCGCACTTACGCCATTATCGGCTTTGACCCCGGCTTTGGCTATGGCCCGGATAGCGATTTGACCATTACCAACAATACGATTAACACCGATGTCAGCACTTTGCAGGTAGCCTATACCCAGATAGATTTGCGGGGCGTGGGCGGCACTTCGCTAATCAAGGGTAACAAAATTACCTTGAGCGGCAGCTATACCGGCCCGGCGAAAGCGGCCTACGGTATTGGGGTGCGCGGGGCTGGCACGGGTACGGTTAATATTACCGAAAACATCCTGAATGGTGGCAACATTGCTAATGCTACCGATACGCCGCCGCCTTCGGGTATTATTATCCGCACCAATGCTTCGGGAGTCGGTGCGCTTCCGATTACTGCCGTAATCAATGTTACCAAAAATACGCTGGGCGGTTTTGCCAATGGCGTGAGCATTTTTGACGCGGTGAACAACGTTTATGGCAACGTCCCAGCGGGGGCTACGATTAACGTTAATAACAATAGCATCGCGGGTAATTCGATTTACGGCTTGATTACTGGCACGGGTGCCAGCGTAAACGCAATCTGTAACTGGTGGGGCAGCCCAACCGGGCCGACCAATCCGACCAATCCGGGTGGCACTGGCGACAAAATTAGCGATAACGCTCCTTTTAGCCCCTGGGCCACTACCAATACTTACGATTGTGCCGCCAAAGCTGGTATCGCGACCCGCCTGATATTTACTACTCAACCGGGCAACAGCTATGCTACCGTCGCTTTCCCGCAGCAACCCGTCGTAAAGGCCGTAGATAACGATGGTAACATTGGTATCAACTTTAACGGGGCGGTAACGCTGGCGATTGGAACGAACCCTGGTGCGGGGACGCTTTCGGGTACGAACCCGGTCAACGCGGTTAATGGTGTCGCAAGCTTTAGCGGGCTTTCGATTAACCAGCCCGGCAACGGTTATACTTTGGTGGCTTCGGCTTCCGGCCTGAGTTCAGCAACCAGCAACCCGTTTAATATTCAGGCTGTACCAGCTTCGGTTTGCGCTCATCCGACCCTGACCCAGTTGTCGGCTTATCGTCCGCTTTTGGACAATAACGGCAGTCAGGCTTATCCTTTGTCGAACTTGATTGATAATTCAAACAGTCCAACCGACCAAACTAAATTTGGCACTTTCTGGTCGTGGACGAATTATCCAAGAGCAGTCGCTTTGCAAATTGATTACGGTGCGAACACTACCCGCCGGGTAAGCAGTTTGCGAATTTACAGCCAGACCGCCGGAAAAGCTCCGAATGTCTACTTCCAGTTCTCGCAAGATACCCAAAACTGGTACGACATTCCGGGACTAAGCGGGCTGAACATCAATCAAAAAATAGGTTACTATGAGGTGAATTTCCCCTCGGCGATTACGGCGCGGGCTTTCCGGGCAGTTATCGAAAATACTACTTATTTGAACGATGTTGGTTACTGGGCCGATTTGGAAGCTTGTAGCACCGCTCCGATTAGTCCGGCAACGGATGGCGCAAGTTTCGCCAAAGTTTCACACGAACTACCGTTAGTAGGGGCAACTGCCAACAAAGGTAATGGCGTAGCCAACTTGCTGGATGGCAAACCCTTTACTTATTACTCGGCAGACAACTTTCCTGGCTCGGCGGTGCTAAACCTGGATTTGGGCAAAAACTACACAATTACTTCCCTGAAATATTTTGTCCAGAACGTCGGTACTGCGCCGAACACCAAGATTGAAGTCGCTGATAACCCGGCCTTCAACAACGCAACCGTTATCGCTAACGGAGTGAATACCGGGTCGGCAACCGGCTTGCAGACTTTGCCAGCTTTTGCCCCCGCTACGGGTCGCTACATCCGTATTACAGTTACGGGCAGCAGCTACTCACTCGCCAACTACAGCGATTTCCAAATCTTCGGTTACTAGCGGTTGTTTGTTAGTGTTAATGAAGTAGTGGTAGTTGCCAGTTACTTGACTGGCAACTACCACTACTGATAGCCGTACTGATAACCGTATAAACATTAAGAGCCACCTATTCTTTTTAGGAATAGGTGGCTCTTAATTGCTCGAATTCACTAAATTGTAGTGCTACTGGATTGTGTGAACCTTGAGCTAGGAATTGGCCTTAATCAAGTCGTTAAGCTGTTGCACCATTGTCTTAACCCCTGAATCTATCGGGGTTTTGCCCAAAAGAATGTTGTCGTACTGCTTGAGTACATCACCAGCTTTACCAGCCCAGGTTGCGTTGAAGCGTACTCCAACTTTTTTGGGCGATTGCAGCGCATAATTCACGGTTTCGGCCACTGAGTCTTGTCCAGCCGTTTTGAGAGTGTTGAAGTAGGGCTGGGAAGACGGGACATAAGCGGCGGGGGCTACTGGCGCACCCGGCAAGATGCTTTCCCAGGCCGTAGAAGCCAGGAATTGGGTTACTTTCCAAACCGCCTGAGTGTTCTTGATAGTCTTGGGAGAAGAAATGCCTACCGAGTCGAGCGGGAAAACGGCATCCTTGTACATCGGCATCGGAGCAAAACCGTACTTGAAGCTGGGATTACCCTTCTTCATAGCAGGAGCTAACCACTGACCACCAAAAATCATGGGATTTTGTCCAGCGATAAAGCCTTCTGTAACGTTGTCGTTGGCAAGGCCCGGAGGAGTAATATAGCCACCCTGTACCGCATCGGCCAGGAACTTGGTACATTCATTAAACTTGTCATCCGCAGCTACTTTGGTAGTGTCGTTGATACGGTCAGTAAAAGCCATACCTCCGGCTGAAACAGCACAGTTAGCTGCCGAAAAAGGAGTAATCAAATCGCCAGACCACAAGCCGTAACGGGTGGTTTTGCTACCATCTTTAACAGTTAAAGCTTTGGCAGCATTGAATGCTTCCTGGTAAGTCCAGCCAGTTTTAGGTAAAGGCAAATTCGCGGCAGTGAACAAATCAGTATTGTACCAAATACCCTGAGTGTTCAAAAGGGTAGGCAGACCATAAAGCTTGCCGTCAGTAGATTTCCAGACATCAATTACGCCGGGAGCGAACTTGGCAAGGTCGAAGTTGTCGCTTTTGGTATTAGCCTGGCTCGACCAATCGAAAAGCAAGCCCTGTGCGCCGAATTGCTGTTCGGTGTCGTTACCAGTCCAAAAGATGTCGGGGAGTTGCTTGGCTTGAGCCATCGTGCTTAGTTTCTGGCCGTAGTCGCTATTGGGAGAGGGCAAGCGTTTGACCTCAATATCGGGGTTAGCCTTGCTAAAAATCTCCATAGCCTTGTCAATCGAAGCGTTGGTGTCGTTATTTTCCCAGGTCATGTACGTGACTGTTACCTTTTGGCCGGTAGCCGCCGCAGTAGTCGCCGCTCCTGCCGCCGCCGCCGCAGTAGTCGCCGCTGCGCCCGCAGCCGTCGTCGCAGCCGCAGTGGTACTTGCAACCGGGGTTGCGGTAGAGTCGCCACAAGCGACCAAGAAACTGGTTAGCAACAGTGCCAGTAACAGGTACACTGTCACCTTCGTAGTGTTCCGTGTATTCATGAATCCAATTCTCCTTCTAATCATACTCAATGTAAGCAAATAATTAAACATCTAAAGGTAATTCTGGTAAGGACAAGGCTTGATTTTAGGTTTAAGTCTAGCGAGATAAATTTCGGGCCTTTCCTCTCAAACGTCCGTTCTCCTTTCCAATGTTAGAAAACCGTAATTCCAAAAATTAGCGAGAGAGAGATTGTTAGGGTAGGGTCACTACTTTTGGCTTCGGGAGGACAGCGACCCCAACCCGGCCATAAAGTAGCGTTGCGCCACAAAAAAGAGAATTACCGGCGGTAACATGTAAAGCAGGCTGGCCGCCATGTAAAAGTTCCACTGGGTATTAGAAACGCCGGCAAAGGCGGATTTGAAAGTAGCTATTCCTAAAGCCAGCGTCCAGTTTTCTTCTGAGCGCAGATAAATCAAAGGGTTCAGGTAATCATTCCAGGTCGATTGAAAGGTCATAATCGCCATCGTAATCCAGATTGGTGCAGTCAAAGGTATCATTATCCGGCTAAATATTGCAAAATGGTTAGCTCCGTCCAGTTTGGCCGACTCGTCCAAATCGTAAGGTATCGAGAGATAATACTGCCGGGCCAAAAAAATGTAGAACGGATTGCCAAAGAAGGCTGGTAGCCAGAGCGGTAGCCAGCTATCGTACAAGTTCAGGCTTAAATATAGCCGGAACATCGGGATAAGTGTTACGATACCGGGAAGCATCATGCTGCCAATGAACAGGTAAAACCAGATTTTGCGGCCTGGAAAGCGGATGCGAGCCAGAGCGTAGCCAACCAGCATTGAACTAGCCACCTGACCAACCACATTTAGTAAGGTAATAATAATCGTATTCAGGAACAATCGGCCAAAATTAATGGCATCCGCGCTTTTACCGAAGTTTTCCCAGTGAAACTCTTTCGGGAAGAATTCCGGCGGCACTTTGTAAATATCGTTGTTCCCCTTGAGGGCGGTAGTAATTACCCAGAAGAGCGGGAAAAGCATTGTGATACACAGTAAAATGGTCAGAATATACAGTCCAACACTAAGCGGGCTGAACTTGTATTGCCGGGGTTTTCGCTGCCATTTCTGGTTTGCTTTTAATGATAAGTTCATAATATTTCAGCTTTAGCCTTTCCTGCTTAATCAACGTTATTTTCGCTGTAGACCCAGAAGTTCGAGAACCGAAAGACAAAGAAAGTTACAAACATAATCAGGAAAAACAAAACCCACATCAGAGCCGTTGCATACCCCAAATCAGGAAATGACCCCAGACTACCAAAACCTTTGCTGTAAATGTTGTACATCAGAAAGTTAGTGGCGTTGTTTGGCCCACCTTCGGTTAAAAGGCGCGGCTGGACGAAAGATTGCAAGGTAGCAATCATTTGGGTGACAAGCTGTAAAAACAAAATTGGGCTAATCATCGGAATCGTTATGTTCCAGAACGTATGAGCCGAATTTGCGCCATCAATCCGGGCAGCTTCGTAAAGCTCCTGCGGTACCGTCTGCAAGCCCGCCAGAAAGATAATCATGGTGCTGCCGACCCCCCAAACGCTGATAACAACGATAGAGGGGATAGCCATTGTTTCATCACTTAGCCAATTGCTGGTGGGCAAATGCAAGGATTGCAGCCCCGAATTAATAATACCGAACTGGGGCTGGTACATAAATTTCCACAAGCCCATTACAGCTACCAATGGCAAAATTGTCGGTAGGTAAAGGATTGTGCGAAAAAGTCTAATTCCGGGCATATTTCGATTGAGCAAAAGAGCCAAAAGCAAACCCGCTATCAGCGTGGCTGGTACGTTCAACACCGTAAAAATCAGGGTCGCCCGCAGCGAAGGCCAAAAGGCCGGGTCTTTGGTAAACATATACTCAAAGTTTTTGAACCCGACAAAGGTTGGGTCATTAAAACCATCCCATTTGGTTAAAGCTAAATAAACCGAAGTAGCTAAGGGATAAAGCACAAAAACTGATAAGCCGATAATCGAAGGCAAGATGAATAGATAACCCCACCAGGCTTCGGAGCGGTTCAACCTGTTTCTATTACGTTTAGTAACTATACCCTCCTGAAGAATAGTACGGCTGCTATTGCTCATCATTGAACTTACCTTTCTATTTATTTAGTATTTATTTAATGCTGTTAGCGTAAACCTGGCTTGCCTTGATTTTCCAGCCAGCTAATCACAAATTGCCCAAACAAACTATTAGCCCACGCAAACCAGCTTCGGGTATAAATGGTCGGGTTGTCAGGGTGGAAACTTTCGTGCATATAATTTGTGTTGCCCGTAGTTTTAATCAGCATTTCCAGCAAGCGAGCTTGTTCAGTTTTATCGCTGCTCGTTAAGCCCTGCATTATCAGGCTAATCGGCCAGATAAACCCCTGTGGCGTATGGGGGCTACCGATGCCTTTAGCAAATTTACCCTCAAAGTAATAAGGGTTGTCCCGGCTTAAAATAAAAGCGCGGGTATTAAGATAAAGCGGCTCGTCGTCGGCGCAATAGCCCAGGTAAGGGGCTGATAACAGACTTGGCACATTAGCATCGTCCATCAAGTTATAATTGCCAAAGCCGTCAGTTTCGTAGGTATACATCCGACCATAGCGGGGATGATTTATAATGCCATAATTCTCAATACCAAATTTAATATCATCACGTAGTTGGCTGGCTTTGTGGGCCAGTTCGTAATCTTGATAAAATTCAGTCGCAAACTCGATTAAGTGGCCCAGCACTACTACTGCAAACATGTTAGCCGGAATAAGAAAACCGAACTGGCAAGCATCATCACTGGGCCGAAAGCCTGACCAGACCATGCCAGTAAAATTAACCTTCGTACCTTTACCCTGGAAAGGCAGGGTATCCGAAGGTAATTGGCAATTTTGAGGCAATCGCTCGAAAAAATAATCAGAATCGCGTTCGTGATGTTGCTCAATACACATAATTTCGACAATTCGCAATAGCATTTGATGTATTTTTTCATCAAAAAAACTGCTATCTTGAGTAATATCCCAGTAATCCTTGCACAATTGCAAGGGATAACATAGCGAGTCAAGTTCGTATTTCCGTTCCCATACCCAGGGGCTAAGGCTGGAAGTTTTATCTTCGTGATGGCCCTGGTTGTTGGGTTCGCGATTAAAAGCGTTGGCATACGGGTCAATCAAGATATAGTGGGCCTGACGACGAAGCAGACCGCGAATTAATCGCTGTAGAGAAGCGTCGTGACGAGCCAAATGAAGGTAAGGACGCATTTGAGCGGTAGAATCGCGTAACCACATCGCCGGAATGTCACCTGTAAAAACGAAAACTTCGCCATCCTCTAGTAACTCAGTAGTAGTTTCCAAAGTGTTTGGGTAGCACTGCCGAAATACTGGCTCTACTTCGGGAAAATGAACCTGTAGTTCTTGTGTCAAATCGTCTATTAGTCCATTTACGGAAGTGCTTTCGATTGACATTACCTTAAACCCTTCTGTTTATATCATTTATATTAACTATTTGTAATTACCAGATTAGAGTCAATGCAGGAATAACTATTAGGCTTGATTCTACCGAATGAGGTAAAATTGGCAATAAAAATTTCAGCTATGCCTAAACAGCTACAGCTATTTTCAAATTTTTAATCGTTAAAAACGAAAGCTTGAACCAAAGGTAAAGATTGCCAGCAGAATTCAAGTAACATGACCTAAACAACCGATCATAAATCTAAATTAAATATCTTTTTGTATAATTTTATCGTACTTGATTGATAACTATATAATAATATATGTTTTAAAATATGTCAATAGGTTTTACGAAATTGTTTTGATTTTGGTTGATGTTGGTATGTTTAAAGCTTATCCAACAAAAATTAGTTTTGTCGCCTGGCGGAACTACATCCTAAAGAAATACAGCCAACTAGAATAAGCTTTTGGTCAAGTTAATCTAATCGGCTCTGACTAAATCGCTTATACTCATTCTGTAGCTTGCCTGTGTCGGGCTTTTTACAAGCTTATGCTCGACGATATTATGTAAAAAAACTTTTTCGCCCTTAAACTGAGCTAATAGCAAATCAACCGACTGCTGTCCGATTAAGGTTTCATCTTGCAGGATATGAGTAAATAAAGGTGGGTAAATTCCTTCATCGGGGTAATCAAAGCAGACCACTTCGCAATCCTGGGATACTTGCTTGCCAAGTGAGTTCAAAACTGCTACTAAAATCAAGGCAATGTTATATTCGCAAGCGATAAACGCGGTTAATTGCGGGTTTTGAGTTATAAAATCACGCAAAGTTTGATAATCGCTCATCTTTACCTGACTCGATAACAGGCTGGAAGGCAAGGTACTATAAATTTTGGTAAAACAATGTTGCGGGTCAAATTTCAGGCCATGCTCGATAAAAGCGGCAGAAAAGCCTTGAACCCGTTCTTCAATGGTGGAAGTGTTTTCTGCGGGTGGTGAGACAAAGCCGATGAACTGATGGCCCTTATTTAGCAAATATTCGGTTAATTCCTGACTGGCCTTTTTGTTATCCGTATATACCGCGCAAGCTTCGATTTTCTTTAGATAACGGTCTACAATAACCATTGGGAAGCCATCCAGAGCCAGCCGCAATAAATTTGCGTTGTAGTAATCGCTATGAACGGGATAAACTATTAAACCATCGACATTTAGCTGCTGGAAGGCATGAATTGCCTGCTCTTCTTCCTCCCGTCGTCCGTAAGTTCTCTTGAAAAGCAAATGGCAATTAGCTTCGGAGCAACGTTGTTCGATGGCTTTAAGTAGCCGCAATCCATAAGAAGGCGATAAATCTTCCAGTATTAAACCAATCAAAGGCTGGGCGGGATGGTTAGCGTCAGAAGGTGTTGGCGCAGGCACAGACGAAGGCAGCGAAGTAGGGAGGGGTTCAAATTCGGGTAATTGGCTGGAAACAAAAGAGCCTTTCCCACGCGCCCTTTCGATTAGGCCCTCCTGGACTAAAATTTCCAAAGCTTTTTTAGAGGTAATCCGGCTAACTTTAAACTGGTCGGCCAACTCCTTTTCAGAGGGTACTCTATCACCACTTTTCAGTTTGCCGGTTTTTATCTCTTCTAATATCGAAATATAAAGCTGTTTGTATAATGGTTTCTCCATGAGTGGATTGCTCCCTAAGCTTTTAAATTATTTGAAAAGGTAATAAATTAACAGACGAAACATATTGACATATGCTAAGTTGTCTTAATAAATATATCATCTATCCAAACAAATGTCTACTATAATGAACTAGGAAATTTATAAACAGGAAAAATAGTGGATTAGGGCGTATTGGTAAGTCCAAAAAGGGCAGGCGGGCTAAGAAAATTCGGCAATCCTTCAACAAGCTGAGTATTCCCTCTGATAAAACTACCACGGAAATTTAGACGCTTTAAGTGACAAAGAGCGATACTTCACAGAATATTTATGGCACGAGCGGCCAACGTCGCCAGCATTACCAGTGAAAGAACAGCCTGTAGCATACTCAAAGCTTTGAGGCGAGTGCTAAGGACGGCTGTGTCAGTCGGGCTAAAAGCGGTACTGGTATTAAAAGCGACAAAAAGATAATCCGTAAAGCTGGGTCGCCAGTTTGCCAGCTTCGGCCTGTCGACTTGCAAAGTTAGCTGAGGGAAGAGTAATTCTGAGTTGCTACGGTAATCGTCTTCCGAAATAAAGTTACGTTTATATGGGCCGCCTGCGTCCAAATGCCAATACCAGAGCGCAAAATTCACCACATTTACCGTCCACAAAAGCGCGGCATCCCGCAACAGAGAAACTGCCGGGATACTTTTATCTGGCAAGCTGGTTAGCAGCAAAGCAATACTAATAATTTCGGACAAAGTTATTATTATGCCAACAACCAGAAATAGCGAATAGGTCATAATATGCCAGCCGCGAGTTTTGGCGAAAATGGCTGCCGCTGCAAATAAACCAATTAACGGTAAGAGTACCCAGGCAGGAGCAAATTTGAGCCGCTCCGAAAGTGCCGTCAAACCTACTCCAATCACCAATAGCGCAATTAGCCCCGGCCAATGGGTAATTTCAGCTTCAATTTTCTGAACGGTTTGCCCGGCCAGTTTCCCTGCTTCTATTTCGATTTTTTTCACAGAACTTTTAGTTTCATTTTTAGTTTCTAATGAACTCAATTTTTTAGCCTCGAACTTAATCCAAATTGTGTTATCTATCTAACGTCCAGGCAGGAAAAACTTCTAATCCCGATTTTAGCCAAATCCGTCTTTGTCGGAAAAGACAATCCTTCCTGCAAACAATAGTTACCCCAAATTTAATTTGTAGCAAGTTAATTATAACAGTTTGGGGTAACTGTCAAGGCCACTCAGAGCTTTGGGCTGACCCAAGTTTTTAGCCTTAAAAAAGAATTTGACAGTTTTTAATTTTACTTATATACTACAAACAGCTAAACAAGCGGAAATGTTAAAATTCCTTGCGCCTTTGCGCGAGAATTAGTTCAGACAAAGTAGGAGAAAAATGGATATTAGCTTTTTATTTAGAGGAATGTTAATCGGGTTATCGATTGCCGCCCCGGTAGGAGCGATGGGGGTGCTTTGCATCCGTCGCACCTTGCAGGATGGGCGGGTCGTTGGCTTGATAAGCGGGCTGGGAGTAGCGACGGCGGATGCTACATACGGCTTGATTGCCGGATTTGGCCTTACTTTTATCTCCGACCTGCTACTGAGCCAGCAACTCTGGATAAAGCTAATCGGCGGAATTTTTCTGGTTTATCTGGGGGTAAAAACGCTGCTATCCGAACCGGCCCAAAGAACCGCCAGCAATGATGGCGGCAGCAAAAACTTGCTAAACGCCTACGTTTCAACTTACTTGCTAACCCTGACCAACCCGACCACTATTCTTTCCTTTGCCGCTATCTTTGCCGGATTAGGGGCGGGCAGTACCAACGGTAATTACCTGACCGCTACGATTTTGGTTGTGGGTGTATTTCTCGGTTCGGTTGCGTGGTGGTTTATTTTAAGCAGTGGAGTTAGCCTTTTTCGTAACAAATTCAACCTGCAAACAATGCGCTGGGTCAACCGAATTTCGGGTATAATAATTTTGGGCTTTGGCTTACTAGCCTTGATAAGCTTATTTCAGCTATAGAATCTGAAACTTAAACCTCAAAACTTAGAACTTAAAATTTAAAAAATGGAACTACTTCAGCAAATCGAACATCGACCTTATCCTGTGCCAGTTCGACGCTCGGCTATGGGCCAGACCTGGTACGAATTATTATTTGCCCACTGGCCGATTGCGCCAGAAATTATGCGACGGCTTGTTCCGGCTAATCTGGAATTGGATACTTTTGAGGGGCAAGCCTGGGTCGGGGTAGTGCCTTTTCGGATGCGTAACATTCGGTTTTTTGGCCTTACCTCAGTGCCGTTTGCTTCGCGCTTTGAAGAATTAAACGTGCGGACTTATGTAAAATTGGACAATCGACCCGGCGTGTTTTTCTTTAGCCTGGATGCCTCTAACCCAGTCGCCGTCGAAGTTGCCCGGCAATGGTATCACTTGCCTTACTTTAACGCTCGAATGAAAGTTACCCGGCAGGGTGATAAGATTGCTTATTCTTCGCGCCGGGTGCATTTTAATTCACCCCGTCCCGCCGAGTTTGAGGGCGAATATGGCCCAACCGGGCCGGTCTATCTTTCCAAACCGGGAACGCTGGAAAGCTGGCTAACCGAGCGTTATTGCCTTTACGCCGTTGATAAACGACAGCGCGTTTATCGGGGGGAAATTCACCATAAACCCTGGCCCTTGCAGCCTGCCTATGCCAATTTCAAAGTCAATACGGTAGCCCAGTCACACGGGCTGACCTTGCCGGACACTAAGCCTTTGCTGCATTATGCCGAACGTCTGGACGTGCTGGCCTGGTCATTGCAGCGCATCCGTGGTTAATCGTCCTCGCTTTGAGCGGGAACAATTTCGCTTTTCATTCCGGCGTAGCCCGCTTTTTCCTGATAAAGCTGCTCTATTTTGTTCAGGTGCGGCAAGATTTCGTCGAGCAAAATGCTATCGGCCTTGCTGCTGACGCTTTCAAAAAGTTCTTCTCCGCTTTCCTGAGTACCGTCTTTGAAAAAAATAGTGTAAACGATTTTGTATGGATATTTTTCGTTCATTTAGGCTCTCTCTATTTTAAGTTTAGCCGAAATATTCCAAAATTTCCGCCGCCAACCGGGTTTTATCTTCGAGCGTTCTCATAACGGTATTAGTAATCAGGGTTTTGAAGCCCAGAGCCTCAATTTCGGCTGATTGGGCTGCGTCCTGACTATCCAAAACAAAACCACTGGCCCAACCCGCATATAATTTGGCGACTCCTAACGCGCTGGCTTCTTTTTCGCCGCCAAAAGTTTGCATAATCGCCGCCGCCGGGCCTTTCAGAGCCATTCCACCTACAATCGGACTAACCACTACAATTGGTACATCCGCTCCGCTTAAAACTTCACGCATACCCGGCACCGCCAAAATCGGCCAAATACTCAGGTAAGGGTTAGAGGGGCAAAGTACAATTAAATCGGTAAAAGCCAGAGCCTTGATAACTTCGGGGGTCACGTTAGCCGCTTCCGCTCCGGCAAAACGCAAACCTTTTACGGTATCTTGAGCGCGACGGTGTACAAAATATTCCTGAAAAGATATTTCTCCAGCTTCGTCAGTTTGAACCAGCGTCCTTACATCTTCGTTGCACATCGGCAAAAGCTGGCAAGAAAGCCCTAATCCGGCTCGAAGATGAGCAGTTACTTCGGTCAGGGTTTGGCCGGAACGCAAAAGTTGGGTGCGGAGTAAATGGGTGGCAAAATCCTGGTCGCCCAGCCAGAACCAGGCATTTTCACCATAACGCTTGAGCATTTCCAACGTGGCGGTAGTATCCCCATCAATGCCCCAGCCTGTCGCCGGGTTCACAATGCCGCTCAAAGTGTAAAGCAAGGTGTCTAAATCCGGGCAAATCCGCACTCCGAACATCTCAAGGTCATCACCAGTGTTGCCAAAAATGCTCAAATCGCCAATCAAGGGCGGTTGGCTTGCTCCACCTTCGGTCAGATGGTAAAGCCCAAGTGCAAGCTTTGCTCCACCAACCCCGCCCGCCAACGCTACCACGTTCTTCATTTTACCTCTCTTTAAGGGTTGTCGGTTGTCGCTGAAAGAGTGTGAGTTGTTAGAGGGAACAGAGTTGTGAGTTGGAAATTCCTTGATACTTGATTCCGACTTTATACTTCCGACTTCCGACTTTTCTTTGTTACTTGTTACTTAGTTCCGACTTGCCCGCTAACCTTCCTGTCCTTGCTCGGCTTCTTGCAACAAGTTCAGGCGGCGGTAATAATCGAGGGCGGCGGCTTTAATGCCTACGTCGAAGCCTTCGCGCTCACTCATATACCATTTATGTTCCAAAATTTCACGCCAACGTTTTTCGGCTTCTTCGGGGGTGCGAATCTCGTGACCAGTCAAGCGAGCAACTAATAACATATAATAATGGCCGCGCTCTTCCGGGTTTACCCTTTTAATAAGAAAATAGGGGCTATCGTCTTTCCAGTCCTCATCATCGGGCCGACCTCTGTCCTGTTTGGCATGTGTACCGTTAGGACGACGCAAGGGGAAGCTGGGGGTAAGCGGTAAAGCCCGCGCCCGCCAGCGTTCACCAGTTTTTTTGGATTTAAGCGGGTGGACAAGAGCGGCGGCTTTAATAATATCAGTGACAGTGAAACCAGCGTCCAGCAATTCTTTCAAATCGGGCAAAACTCGGCTCATAACAAGCCCGGCCCAGCCTTTGCTGGGTTCGCGCTGGTTGCGAATACGTTCCGGCACTACCTGACGGCGGAACGTCCATTCTTTCAGAAAAGCGTGACCATAGTTATTAAACCAATCCAGGGCCGCCGTCCTCAAATCAACTTCGTGTCCGGCGCGTTCCGAAAGCACCCATTTATGGTCAATGAATTTATTCCACATAGCTTTTGCCAAATCGTTATTATAATAACGGCCCAGCATTTCAAAAACCTTACGACGGTAAATCTTCGGGTCTTTATCTTCCGCCACTACGTAAGAAAAGTCGCGCACATTCTCAAAACCGACCCCACTTTTACCCCAGGCCAGGTCAAAAATGCCATAGCCGAGCCGGTCTAACATTTCGCGGTCTTCAAAAACCTCGCCCGCCGTTATGTCGCCTCGTGCCATTTACTCCTCCAATAATCAAAAAAGTCGGTACTGGGAAATATAAAGTATGAATTCGGAAATACCCAACAATTCCTTCTTCTAACTCGCAACTCCTATACCATCGGCAGCCCTTTTTACCGCTAACCAGTACCCTTCGAGCAGCTACAATTCCCGCCCCGATTATAACACAAGAAAAGGTTATTCTACAGACTCCAGCGTTAGAACTTGCACCCCTCCCCTAATTTATGGTCAAAATAAGGAATTTTCTCACTTCTCAGACTTAAAAAGCACTTCAACCAATTTGTACAAATCAGAAGAAGTGCTATGATATTTATCATCTTCAGGTATGCTTCTACAAATAGTCTTCGCTCGTTCTACAGCAACCTTGGTTTTGTCTAAAGTGAAATATTTAGAGGCATCTTTTCCTTTTTGATATTCCGAAATATACTTTTTTAATTTGCTCTCGGCTTTCTTACAACCATCAAAAATATCGTCAGGATGTTCAAAGTGCAATAACAACCAGTATTCAAAACAGGGGTTAGTAATAGCTCTTTGAATATTATTATCTTTAGCTTTTGTGAATGCATTGTGAAAACTGGTGTTATCAGAAAAACGTTCTGTATCAAAAACTGTCCAGACTACATCTTTAGGCCAATCTGATTCAGGGATTTCATCACCTTTTTGCAGTCGCTTTATATTCTTGTCTATTTTCTCTTTTATTTCACACGCTCTATCAACTACTCCAATTGGCGCACCCCCGCGCACTTCTATCACCACTTCAGAATTACAATGGGATAGCTTCTTCAGATAGTTAAAATACCACTGCTCAGTTTGACCTTCACAAACAATATAGACTTTATCCTTTAGCTCACGAGTAGCACCAGAGCGATGTAATGATGAAAGTGAACGGTTGCGAGATCTGTCTAACTTCGGCACACCTTACCTGCTTTCGACCAGATTTCCGATAACGGGAGTAGCACCGTAACGCCCTTCCAGGTAATTTTTCTCCAAAGCTTCCCCAGTGCGAGGGCGAAAATCGGATAGCGGGAAAATGCAGGAAGCACCATTGCGCTGCTTTTCGACTAACCAGAACTGGTCACGACGAAGTAAACCATTATCGAGTAATGTAGCATCATGAGTGTTAAAAATCAACTGCGCTCCCTTTGAATTCACATAAGGATTACCGAAAAGCTCGATTAATTTTTTAACCAAAAGCGGATGCAAGCTGGCATCCAGTTCATCCACAAAAAGTACATGACCGTTTTCAAGTGTATCTAAAAGCCAACCACTTGTATAAAATAGTCTTTGAGTACCTAAAGATTCACGGTCAAGACGAAAAGGTTTAAAAGTATTGGGATCATCAGTAAAGTGTAGTAAATTAATAATAACCTGTTTGGAGTCAGCAAGCATGGTAGTTAATCTTTCGCGCATTTCGTCCGGCAGAGTTGAAGGTAATTGATCGGCACTAAAATCAACCGTTTCTAATTCTAAATCAGCAATACCTAAATCAGCCTGCCGTAACAGATTAGCAATTCGTTCTTTAGCTGATACGTCGTTGTCCACTAAATGAATAGATTTAATTGAATATGGTACTTTCTCATTTTTATTTGCATCTAACTCCTCGCTAAGATCATCTACAAACAAGTAAACTAATTTTTCTTGAAACCAGTTGTAAACCACAGTCAAAGGCTCATCATTAAATTCAAATGCTACAGGCAAAAAGAGGTTATCAGGCCGAGTTTTATCCTTAATGTCATTGCGCTTTTTTTTATGGTTGCGCGGGAAATACCACTCATATTCCGGCTTCTCTGCATGTGGGTCAACGATTTTGCGCTCGAACCAGCGTTGGGGTGAACCTTCGGGGTAGGCAAGCAGCCATTCTTCATGTACTTTCTGACGATCAACAATAAAGCCGTATTGATAGCGTACTTTTTCCTGAATGAAAATAATTTCAAATTCCGAGGGAGCGTTTTCGGTTTCCTTGCTCAAAACAAACGGTTCGATTGGAATACCGAGCTTGCGACGCATTGGACGTTTATCGCTAAAGCCTACCACCATATTTTCGATAAACTTGATAGCATCAATCAAGTTGCTTTTGCCGGAGGCATTTGGGCCATAAATCGCGGCAGCCGAAACAAGATTAAGCTTGCCGTCGCGCGGTAGTTCTACCTTAATCAAATTGTCTGGTAAGCTATCGTCTTTCACTCCGGCAGCTACCATACTAAAGACTTGCTCGTCCTTGTAGGATTTGAAATTCTTTACCCTGAGTTCTACCAGCATAATCTTCTCACCTTTCTGCAATTCTTTCTACATTATAGCAGGTTTTTTGCGAAAAGTGTGAAAAAATTGTAAAGCATTACAGCTTTTTGTTAAATTGCTTTTTGTTAATAACAGTTTTTGAAGATTATAAAAAGCTGAGTACCTCGCTTTAGACACTCAGCCAATTTCCAAAGACGCAGTCCTCAGTCCACAGCACTTAGCTATTGATTTCGGCCAGTGCGCCGGGATGGTCGGGGGCAATGCTGAGGACGGCTCGAAAGACTTTGCGGGCCTGTTCGCTACGATTCATTTCTTTATAAGCCATCCCTAAATAATACAAGCCTTCCAGATACAGGGTTGCACTCAAATCGCTATCAAGTTCTTCAGGGGACATTTCCAGCCCTTCGCGCAAATCGTGGATAGCTTCGGGGTATTCGCTCATATTAAATTCGGTAATACCGAGCTTGACGGGCAGTACCCAGTAATCCGGCTCAAGCTCGGCGGCGCGTCTGAAAGCCGATTTCGCCTGCGCCAGATTGTCGGCCATTAAATGGGTATCGCCGACCTCGTTTAACAAGTTTGCGCTGTTAGGGTCAAGCCGGAAGGCGGTTTCAAATTCGTTAAGCGCACCCTGCAAATCGCGCCGTTCCCGCAAAATCAGGCCAAGCTCAAAATGAGCCGCAGGTGCTTGCGGGTTGAGCCGGATAGATTCCTGGTAAAGCCGGATAGCCTCGTCCAGGTCATCTTCGGTGACAAGCCGGGCCAGGTAAAAAGCCGCTTCCGCCGATAGCTCACTTTGGTCTAAATCCAGCACTTTCTGATAATTGCGCTGCGCCTGATAATTGTCTTTTTCTTCGAGGGAACGTTGCCCCTCCAAAAGATAATAGCGAGCTAAAAAGCGGTCATATTCATCCGTGTTGGAATTGACCATTTTCAGGGCTTCTACTCCGGCGGCAATAGCGGCAGGCGGAAGCTGGCCCTTGTTTATCTCGCGTTCGTAATCTTCCTTAAAAATTGGCACTAACGTCGGCAATTCCAGCCGGTCACTAACTTCTTCCTTGAGTTCAATAAAAATTAGCCCGCGTTCTATCGCTTTACGCGGGTCTTGCGCTTCTGACATCGCTAAAAAACTCCATCTAAGGTTTGATAATTGGGCCAAGCCCCATCTGGCGGCGTTTGTAATAATCCTGGCGGCGTAAAACCATATCGTAGAAAAGGGTTTCAATCCACGCACCATGTCGCCGGAAATATTGCCGGATTCCGTTGTAATGGTCGTCAATAAAGACGTTGTAGTCGTCGAAATGCCCCCAATGTTCGCCGGTATAAACAAAGCCGCATTTCTCATAAACGCGCTGCGCCCGCCGATTATAGGCCGCCACGTCCAAAATCATAGCATCGAAATGCAAGACATCAAAGTAATAGCTCAAAAAAGTCCAAAGACTATCCGTGCCAATCCCGTAATTCAAGGCTTCGGGGCGCAAGGTAATGCCCAACACCGCATGGGTACGGTTGCGGTCAATATTACGCAGGGTGAGCAACCCGGCCAAGCGTCCCTGCTTATCATCTACGGCAAACATCATATAATCGTTACGGTTTAGCCGCTCGTAATACCAGGCATCGCGCTCGTAGCGGTTCATCGGGCGGGGGTAGCTAGACTGGTAAAGCGGGTCGAGATGGGGAGGCCAGGCCAGCCATGCGTCCACGTCATCACGGGTAAACTGCCTTACCACACATTTTACACCGGCGGCCAATACTCGGTTATCTATCATGCTTAAACCTGCTTATTGTTTCCAAAAAAAGCCAATTGCCCCAAAGTTTTCGATTTAGATAGTATACAACGAACGTGCCAGGAATAAAAGCAAATATTGCAGAAACAATTAAGAAACTATAATACTATTGCACCTTAATCCACAATAGCCTATAATCGGGGTGTCTTATAGAACTTTTTAGGCTGATTTCTAAATCTATTACGTCGAGCAAAATTAATGAAACAAATCTTTAGCCTCAACCCGCATCTTCACGACGAATTACGCCGTCGCTCCGAATTATTACGTTTGATAAGTGTGTGCCTGCTAGTGCTGCTGCCGATTTTTGCAGTTGCAAGTGGCTTGGACAACGGGAATTTAGATATATACGTTGGGTATACAGTTTGTTTTATAGCCAGCTTTATCGGCTTTTATTGTAATCGGCTTGGACGGGTCGCGTTGGGCGGTTGGATACTGGTGAGCGGGGTAATAGTAGCGATTGGCTATTATTTGACTAAAAGTACCGAAATTATAGGGGATGTACAGCGCGTCGCCCCGGTGCTGGTAACAATCGTAATTCTGGCCGGAATGATAATCTATCATTGGGCTGCGCCAGTGGTGGGGCTAGTCTGTTCACTAATGCTAATTACAATTTCGCTGCTTCAAAGCAATTCCCGAACCCAGCTAATTATTGCTAATCTAGCGACCCCAATTTGTCTTTTGCTGGTAGCTTCGGTAGTGTCCTGGTATTACGGACGCAGCTTTGTACGTTTGGTGAACCAGCTAACCGAGCGCAATAAGCGTCTGGAAGAAGCCAATTTCCAAATTCAAGCCAAGCATCAGCTTGAAATTCAGATTGGCGACCAAATTAACCTGCTGGCCGCCCATGTTTCGGCGGCCTTTGCCGAGCAAACACGGGGAGCAAACGACCAGCTTTCCGCCGTTGTCGAAGTCACTGCCGCCCTTGAGGAATTAAACCAGACCAATCAGCAAATTGCGCGGGCGGCGGGCGAAGTGGCCGAAACAGCCCGTGATGCTCTGTCGGTAGCCGAAATGGGCGGCTCAACCATTCGCTACAGTACCGAGGCGATGCATATGCTGCACGCCAAAGTAGGCGAAACCGTCAACGCTATGCAAAACTTGAGCGTACAGGCCCGCGAAATTGACCAGATTATCGAGCTTATTACCGAAGTAGCCGAAGAAACCAACTTGCTGGCCCTGAATGCCACTATCGAAGCGGCGGGGGCGGGCGAATATGGGCGGCGGTTTGCGGCGGTAGCTAACGAAGTCCAACGTCTGGCGAACCGTAGCCGGGATGCGGCGGACGCAGTACGTGGGGTAGTCAACG
The DNA here is from genome assembly GCA_038323095.1 of Chloroflexia bacterium. Taxonomy (GTDB): domain Bacteria; phylum Chloroflexota; class Chloroflexia; order Chloroheliales; family Chloroheliaceae; genus L227-5C. Next base: position 29,285 of record JBBQGP010000046.1, read on the forward strand.
AAGTGCAGGACGCGGTAAAAGCCTCCAGCTTTGTTAGTCAGGAAAGTTTACGGGAAGCTTTTAGCCTGACCGGGACAGCCCGTGAAATCGGCGAATCTATCGAGGGTATTGTCCAAATGGTGCAAAATACCGCGACGTTGGCTCAACAAATTTCGCTTTCGATTCAACAGCAAAAAAGCGCAGGTACGCAAGTTCTGGATACGATGCGCCAGATTTCCAATATTTCAGACCGGGTGGCCCTCAATAGCCGCGAACTAATGGAAACTATTGTCGAGCTAAACGAAGCGGCTGACCGCCTTAAAACCATCGACAAAACCGACGAGCTAAATAATCCCCCCGATAATCAGACCGGGCCAGACTCAAAAAATCAGGCCGCCTTAGTGAATTTGAGGACGCTTAACCCGATAACAAAGTAGCCAAGATTACTTTCTTTTGGCAAATTTTTGCTATGCTGTTACAAGCAGCTTTTTTGCCATCGGCCCAATAAATACAAGAGGGAAGGGATTTTAGCTTGGCGATTCTGCAAAAACCCGCCACGCCACCGCAATCTGTGGCTAACCCGCCGACTACCAGCCGCCAGATTCATTGGAGTATGCGCCTGATGTCAGTGGTTAGCTTGTTTACGCTGGCTATATATAGCTACGTGCTAAATTTGTGCCGTCGCCAATCACGTAACCTTGAGCTGGACGGCAAAACCGAGAAAAGGCGTATTCGGTTCGCGGCAGTTGCTTTTGGCCTGGATTTGGTAATTTCGGCTTATTTCGGGGCGGCTACCCCGCTTTTGCTCAAACATGGCGGCCTCGTTTTTGACCGTAAACGAATGCCCCGCCCTCTTTTCTGGTTTTTCGCGATTACTGGCTTTGTGCCAACCGCTTCAATGGCTCTTACGGTTATCGGCGGGCAACGCTGGCGCAACCAAATTAAAAAGCATCCGGCCTGGCGCACTTTTCATGGCATTACTGCTTTGCTGGCTTATTTTTCGTGGTGGCTGGCTTGCGCCCCGGTCTTTTTTATGGCTTTGGTCGGCGAAGAACGGGCATTGGAAATCATCAAAAAAAGTGGCCTGCTGGGTTATAGCAACAAGGATTAAGCTTTAGCTTGCTTGAAAAACTTGGCCTGCTCTTGTTCAGCTTGTTCTTTCACTTCTATCAGCTCGGTCTCTGGTGATTTTTTATCCAGCTCTGGTTTTTTGCTCGATTCTGAAAGGAATTTGTTTTGCTCCTGCTCGGCCTCGTTCACTACCTGGCTTAATTCCTGCTGGCGGCTGTTATCAGTTTCCTCAAAATCGGCCTGCTCCTGGTTAGCCTTGTCCAGCGTTTTATTCAAATCTTCATTCATAATCATGACTTTCACCTTTATCTTTTTATATCTGTTTGTTATCGTACCTATTTTTAAAGACTATCAAAAAAAGCTAACAAACTACAAGGCAAAATCCGGCCCACTGTAGCAAGCAGGGTTATCGGGTGTCGGGAGAACAGAGTTGCGAGTTGCGGGTTTGTAGGATACTGCTCCGTCAATACATGTTTGGGTAAAGTTAATGAGCAGAGCCACATCGTACAAGATGCCCCTGTCCCCTGTAGGATGCTGCTCCGCCAGTTGATTTTGATGAGGTACAATTTTTATAGATACAGTCTTACGTTAAATCTGGCCTAATCCGTTACGGCTTTAGCCAGGTTTTCATGTTATCAGCCCAGCCCTTTTAGGGCCGGGAAACTACCACCTGGGTTTCTTTTCCCGGCA
>JBBQGP010000047.1:0-31018 GCA_038323095.1 Chloroflexia bacterium
GCTAGGGGCGTGCTACGAGTCGGGCGTGCCAGTTTACACTTCCAGTCCCGGCGATTCGACGATTGGTATGAACGTGGCGGCAGTACGTTTGCTGGGAGGCGAAATTGGCTTTGACCCGGAAATAGACGTAAACGAGACAACGGCCATCGTTTATGATGCCAAGCACAAGGGCGGCAAAAGTGCGGTGCTGATTTTTGGTGGCGGTAGTCCTAAAAACTTTATCTTGCAAACCGAACCACAAATTCAGGAAGTGTTGGGTATTCCCGAAAAAGGCCATGATTACTTTATTCAGGTCACGGATGCGCGGGTGGACACTGGCGGGCTTTCCGGCGCGACTCCCAGTGAAGCAATGACCTGGGGTAAGGTTGACCCCGAACAATTGCCCGACAGCATCGTTTGCTATACCGATAGCACCATTGCTATGCCTATAATGGCGGCCTACCTTCTGGAAAAAGCTCAGCCTCGCCCGCTCAAACGCCTTTATGACCGCCGGGAGGCTCTACTCGAAGCTATCCAGGAAGCTGCCCGCCATCACCAGCCCCCCGAAGAAGCTTCACAAGCCATTAGTGGCGGCGGTACAATGATAGGTCGTACCCAACTGGACGACGCGAACTAGGATTAAGTAACAAGTAACAAGTAACAAGTATCAAGGAAATGCCGCGTCTCCCTGTAGGATGCTGCTCTGGCAGTTGATTTTACCCAAACATCTATTGGCGGAGCAATATCCCACAAGGGATAGAGGTATTTTGTGAGATGCTGCTCTGGCAATTGATTTTTTGTGAGATGCTGCTCTGGCAGTTGATTTTACTCAAACATCTATTGGCGGAGCAATATCTTACAGGGACGCGGCATCCGACTTTATACTTCATACTTCCGACTTGTTACTTGGGCAGATAGCCTTTGATTTGGGCGAATTCGTTACCGACCAGGCCAAGCTGGACGAGCGGGGTGAAGGCACTGCTAATATCAAGTTCAAAGCGGGCGCGTTCTGTCCATTGAACCAGCTTATTGCCTTCGATGGTTGGCTCGGCAATCGGGAAGCCGAATTGGGCCAACCCGCCATTTTTGCTCCAGTAGTCAACAAAGCGGCCATCCATCCAATGTCCTGTCTCCGGGTAGAAAACTGAGCCGGGAGCAGGGGCGTTATCCGGCGTAATAGCCTCAGTCGCTTTATCTGATTCACGTCCCAAACTTTTGAGAAGTACGTTATAAGGTTCACCGTTTTCGGGATGAGCCTCCAATATACCTCGCTCGAAATACTGGATTACCAGTCCGCTTTCCTGCTCCTGAAATTTCTCGGAAATCGGATAACCCAGCACCAAAACTGACCCATGTTCCAGCCAGTAAGTCAGGAAATCCCCGCTCAAATTGTGGTGGGTGGCGGGAATGTACCAGCTTTCTATCGAATTGTATTGGTCGGCGGGCGGCACAGGTTGCGCGGCGAATGGCCCGGTAGTCGGCATTTTGCTGGAACTACCCGAAGGCACATCAGGCAGCACTACCGGGCCGGGTAGCGGTACGTTTAGCGGAAGTAACACGTTCCAGCCCTTGCGCTTGCTGCCAGTAGCGTCATTCCAGTTCAAAAGCAAATTCATTTCCATAATCGGGCGGTTCAAATCGGTTGGTACTGTTGTAACGATTTGAATTGTGCCTTCCTGACCGGGAGTCATCCGACCAATATCAATCAGCAAAGTGCGGGCGTTGGAATCGCGCAACGTCCAATTAGTTTTGAGCGGGTCGAAGCTCACCAGCTTTTGCTCACCGTAAAGCGGAATTTCCATAAAAGCATCGGTGGCAGTTAGCTGCTCTTTGTAAGGTTCAGTGCCAGCCCGCAAGGTCATAGTAATTGTTTTGCCCGGTGTTCCGATTTTGGGGTCAAAAACTTTATCCAAATCCTTAAAAGTAAGGTTGGCCGAAGCTGCACAGGTAGTGCTACCGCAACGACTACCACCTGGCGGTTTGGGAGGGGGCGGAGCAGCTTGGGTGATTTGCACCAGCCCGATCAATAAAGTAGAACTCAAAAGTAAAGCCGCTATCAAACGGGCCACTTGCCCTATTCTTATAAATTTATTTTTCATTTTTACGCTATTTTCATTAGTGGATTTAGGAAATTTAACAAATAGAAATTCTTTTCGCTATTTAGAGTTTAGCTGAAGGGGATTGCTTAAGCAAGGCCAAAAATGCAAAAAGCTTGCAAAGAAAGCTTAAAGAAGGAAGCTTAAAAACAGGCTTAAAGAAGGAAGCTTAAAAACAGGCTTAAAAAAGAGGATTAATGGGGGGACGGCTACTACCCAGCCGGAAGCCCTGCACCGCGTAGGGCCGCAAATGCAGCAAACCGAGGCTTTGGCTCTGGCCGTTATCCAGCCGTAAAAAGGCGTGGCGCAAGTAAATTTCGTTTATGTCTTCTTCAGAAAGGGTGGGGGTTTCGCGGGGATTTTCGATATTTATTGAAACTCCGGCAAAATTATCGAAAATATTAATCATTGCGCCGATAACGCCGCGTTCTTCTTCGGTAATAAATGGGCCGCTCCCTTGAAGCGTTTCGGAAAGCAGCCGGAAATACATTCTGGCCGGGATGAGTTCGCCTTCGATTAGGCGACCACCGACCAGGAAAGTAACGTTTAGGGCAACTTGAAGCTGAGACAAATTATTTACAAACCGAATGAGGAATTCAAGTTCACGCACAATATCAAACCTGTAAAAGATACGGAGAGGGAGGGATTCGAACCCTCGAGGACGTTACCGCCCTACCCGCTTTCCAAGCGAGCGCACTAGGCCAACTATGCGACCTCCCCAGCTTGTTTACCACTAGCAACTGCTGGCTTTAATTTGTTTTTAGAAACCCGTTAGCCTTAAATCGAGCTATCAGGCTTAATTCAAATTGCCAGTTTGACCCAAAAACCATAAATTCGGTTCGATGGCGGAGAGGGTGGGATTCGAACCCACGAGAGTATCTCTACCCTACCCGTTTTCGAGACGGGCGCACTAGACCAGCTATGCGACCTCTCCCCTTTTAATTGCCTGCGGCCTTAATCTCTCAACCGCGAAGGGCATTATAACATCTTTTGAACTAAAATTCAATTCCGATAAATCGACAAATGTCGCTTTTTCAGAAATTCCAGCCCATCCCGGACTGCCTGCTCATCCACCCAAAAAAGCTCATCAAGCTGCTGTTTGGTTGGCTCGGCCTTCGGCCCGGCGGCAATAAGACTTGTGCGGACTGCTTCGAGTCGGTCATAGCGTTGAGCTAAAGGGATACGGGCGCGGAAAGAACTATAGCAAACCAGAATAATAATAGTTGCCAGAGCCAGAGCATACAAATTCGACTTCAAATCGAAATTGTTTGAAGAAGTCGCCCGGCGAGTAGCAACTAGCAAGTACAGAAAAACTACATTTGCTATCCAAAACAGGTAAGAAATAGTGACGTAACGGGGCGTAACGGCCTGTACTTCGCCAAATCCGGCCCGCCCTATCCCGGTTATTAACGCGCCACCAATGGCATACAAGCTCATTGCCAGATAAGGCAAAATTACCTCGAACTTTATACCCCGCCGCCACAAAGCCCATAATAGCCAGCCTTGCAATACTAAACCCAGGCCGCCAGTAAGAGCCGCCGACCACACGTTGTCCAAAATACGCAATTGACTACCCAAATAAGCCAGTACATAACCTGTATAAGTAACGGGTTGCTGGAAGATTAGCAGTAACGAAGGATGGTTGGCAGGTTGAGTATAATCATAAAGGTAAGTCAGGGTGGTAAGCGTCCCGGCCAGCGTCCATAGAATTAAACTTAAAGTTAATTTGCGCTTCTCCTGACGATTAACCAGAAAAAGCATTCCCAAACCAATGAACCAGTAAACAATACCACTGGCAAAAGTATAGCTTGACATAATACCAAAGGAAACAGCTAACCCGAATTTAAGCCAGCTAAACGGAGCATTATTAAGCACAACTATTCCGGCTACGACTACCAGTGTATTTAGCAAAATCGGAATTTGCCAGCCCCATGTCCAATTCTCCCACTGGTTAAGCGAGAAAACCAGCGCGGCACAAAGTGGAATCAACCAGTTCACTCCGGCTTTGCCCAGTTTTTTCAGGCTCAAGCTGGTCTGGTAGGCCAGCAGCCCGCAAATACCCACAGCCAGAGCCACGTTAGTCAAGACTTCCGCTAAAATATTCCAGGCCGTCAGACGGGCTAAAACAAGCATAATCGCGCGAGAGAAAAGTATACGATGTTCATTGTGTTGCGCCCAGAAATCTGTTAGGGATAGCGTACCTTGATAAGATTTCTCCAGAAAAGGAATAAACTCCCACTGGTCGAAATAGGGGATGTCAACCGTATATTTCAGGCAGTAATAGAGTAAAACCGCGAAGGGGACAAAAGCCAGCCCAAGAGCCAGCCACCAACCGCCACGCTTGAAAAAATCGGGTTTTTGTATTAGGGGTGTTGTTTTAGTGCTTTGCATTCAGGCTCAGACAATCTTTGACAAAATTTAGGGCTTGCCTTGAGTTAAAACCGAGGCAAGCCCCCAAAGTAGCTTTAGCGGCGGAAACCGCAGCAATCCGGGAAAGAATTATCGCCCGTACTGATAACGGTAGTTTCCTTTTTACTGCCCAAATCAAAGACCCGAATTTGTTTCAGGCTATCTTTGGCCGTCCCCTGATACCAGTAATAAACTTTGCTGCCGTCTTTGGAGAAGGCCGGGCTGTTGCGTGTACCGTCTTCCAACCCGTTTTGGCTGGAAATAACGTTAATGGCTGCACTCCCGTCCGCCGGGACAATCGCAAATCCAGCGGTATCACGACCTGCTCCGGCTAAAAGCGAAGCGACCTGCTTGCCGTCCGACGACCAAACCGGGGCAACCCGCAAGCTGGGCCGGGCCGACAAAATAGCCGCCCCTTCCGCCGAATTTTGGATATAAGTCCCGAAGCGGGCCGCCGCCGGAGCAAGATTGGCCGGAGGGTTTTCGATTTCCAGCAGTTGCTTCAGATTGCTACCATCCCGGTTCACCTGATACAAGCCGGTAACAGCCGGAGGTGCAGGGGTTGGCGTAGGCGCGATGGTCGCACCGGGTGTACCCGCCGCCGTAGTTGCAGGAGCGGCAGTTGTGGCTGTCGCGCTGGGTTGGGCTGGTACATTAGGCTGGGGCGTAAGCGCACCCTGGTCAAGCGTCTTTACAAAGGACTGGGCGTTTTTCGAGCCATAAAATACCAGGCTATTGCCATCGGGGGCAAAGGTCGGAAACCAGCCACCCAATCCGCCCGTCTGAATCTGGGTAGCATTGCCACCAGTGGCCGGAATGGTGAACATTACCGCATTGCGAAGCGAAAAGAAGGCAATATCTTTGCTATCCGGCGACCAATTCGGGCCGAGGGCATCACGTACCAATTGCTTCTCGTCGCCGGCCTTGCTATTAGCATTAGTTACATATAAGAAGCGGGCAAGGCCGGTACTGTCCGGGCTACTGCCGTCCGAGGAAGGCTCTTGCTTGAGAAAAGCGATTTTCGAGCCGTCCGGCGACCAAACCGGGCTGAACCCGCCATAGGCCACGGTATGCAAGCCGCTTCCATCAAAGTTTACTACCTGAATTCCAACGCCATCGGCGGTAAAAGCAACCTGTTTGCCATCCGATGACCAAACTGGCGTACCTTTGGTTTCAGCACTATTGGTTAATTGAGTAGGATTCGAGCCATCCGGGTCAGCACTAAAAAGCTGCATTAGTTTACCCGGCCCGGCGGCCTGAAAATAAAGAATACGGTTATTTTTGGTTCCGGCAGGCAGAGCGGGTGGGGCTAAAAAGCTGCCCGCCGTGACGGTAGGGGCAATCGTCGGCAAGGGTTGGTTGGCAGGGTTGCCCTGAAAACCGTTAGTCGCTCGATAAAGAATCGCCAGAATAACCAGAATAATCGGGAGGCCAATTACTAACCCCCAGCCCAAATTCTCGCGCACTTCGCGCAAATTGCGGGTAGCTGGTTCTTTCTCACGGTTAGGGTTAGGACGTGGTGAAGCCGGGCCGGTGCTGGCCGGGCGAATTGGGCCAGATGCGCTGGGGCGGTCATTCAGGGTTGGGCCTGCTCCGGGGCGACGGGGACGCTCTGGTCTGGTGGGCTTTTTGGTAGGCATACGCTCTAAGATTCTCTCCTCAAACGGTCATTACAACAAAAAGAAAGGTACACATTAAAAAAGGGGCTTTCCGCCCTTATTATTTGCCTCATGTTACACCTTATTGCTTTCGATGTCAAAAAGTTATTTTTCCGAAAAGTTCTTTCAAAAAAACGAAATTTACCAAAAAAATTCATCAAAAATTTAGAAGAATTGCCGGACTTGTCCTGAAAGCAGTTGTAAAGGGCAAAAAAGCCTGAAATCTGGCACGAATTGAATTCAATTTGTAATATTATGCAAACTAACACTTCTCAGAAGCTCAAGTTTATATTATAATAGCCCAAAGCGCGAATGAAAATCGCATTAAGCGTCACAGCTGAATCACAAACTCAGGGGTGAAGATATGGCCGACGAGAAAAAGGGACTAGACCCGAAAATCAGGCGTAACTGGGAAGATATTCAAAAACGTTATAATTACCCGGTCAACGCTATCGGCGTGCGGATAGACCCCAAAGACAAGGAAACTCTGAAGGTGTGGCGCGAGAACGGAATAAATAATTTCGTCAAACAATAGCACAAATAGGTAAGTAACAGGAAACAGGAGGCCCCCAGTGGCGGGCAATAAACTGGTGTTGGTGGTAGATGATAGCCCTACCATCCGAAAAATTGTAGAAGTTACTCTACGGCGGGAAGGCTACCGCGTTAATACCTGTGATAATGCCATGAAAGCTCTGGCGAGTGTGGCTGACGACCCGCCCGATTTGGTGCTTTTGGATGTTATGCTGCCAGTAATGGACGGTTACAAGGTCTGCAAAATCATCAAAAATCGCCATCGTGAAATGCCGGTAGTAATGCTTTCCAGCAAGGACGGCTTTTTTGATAAAGCACGGGGTAAAATGGCCGGGTCAACTCATTATATTACCAAACCTTTTGAGCCGCGTGATTTGGTGTCAATTGTCGCCAAATATATTGGCGGGCAATATCGGGCCGACGAAAATTAAATTGGGAGTTTGCAGGAATTTTGCCAGCAAGCAAAGTAAGTATCTGGCTGGAAAATAGAGGATTAAATTATGGGGTCGAATTCTACCCTTAACCTGAATGGTCGGGTTGAGAAAACCGATATTCCAACTTTGTTACGCTCGGTTGAAAAAGATAAATTAACCGGCGAACTTAGCTTTTCGCGCCCGGATGAGCGCGTAGACCTTTATTTTCTGTTTGGTCAACTTTACCACGCCAAATGGCGCGATGTTATCGGGACAAAAGTCGTAACCGAGCTTTTGAACTGGCGCAATGGCAATTATGCCTTTACCGAAGGAGTTATCCCGGCTCAGGCCAGTATTAACGAGGATATTGAGCGTATTCTGTCCGAAATTGCGCCGCAACAAAATATTATGCAATCCAGCAGGCCAAGTTCAGCTATAACCCCGCGTGCGGCTGCTCCCGCTCCCCCTCCTTCCCGCCCATCCGAAACGCTGCAAGTGGCAGAACCTGTCAACCCATCTCATTATATTCCCGAAGTGGCGGCTTTTGATTTAAGCAGTCTGGCGGCTCAACCCACCAACCCACGTCCGGCTCTTAACGAACCTCGCGCCAGGTCAACCAAACCTTTTCAAAGCGAAGATACCAATCGCCCGCGCACTCCTGCTACTACAATGGAAAGCCCGGTAGCGACTGACCCCGCCGTTTTGAATGACCGCATTGCCCCCTCTCCGCCCGCCGAAGGGCATTATCGCACCCGCTATTTTTGCTTGCCCGCCGGAGAACAAATGGCAACTTCGCTGGTGGCTACCGGGCCACAACTCGAAGAAGAAATGCTACATTTAGCCGAAATTAGCTTTACCGGCTATATTTTGGGCAGCCCCGAAGTTGAAAATTATCCCGCCGTTGGCATTTGTCTTTTGGGCGGGCGTTTTATTCACGCTTTTGTACATGGCCCAAATGGGCAAATGCTCGAAGGTGAAAAAGCTTACCGAATGACCCTTGACCAGCGCGGGGCGGCTTCTACCCGTTTTTATTGGTTCTACGAAATTAGTGCCGAAGCGATGCGTTCGGCGATTGCCTTGCTAACGCCGCCCAGCCGTTACGTTCATCTGGAAGCCAGGATTATTCGCTTTCGAGAAATGATGCAAATTTTGACCGAAGAACGGCATACTGGCTGCCTGCGAATTACTAGCGGGCCAAACGGGACAAGCCAACCTAATATAGCTTCCCTGACCAGCGCGGGCGCGTACTTGCCGATTTATCAGGGTAAGGTTATGGGCCTCTGGACGGATAGCAATCCGCGCTTGTCTAACGATGGCCCACTTTTGCAACGAATTTTGGCCGAGCCGAACGCTTTTATTGATTTACATACTACTACAACGGTAGCCGAGCCGGGCTTGTCGCTTGAATCGCTGATTACCGCCCGCAATAGTGGTTTGGTTGAAACCACCCTCGCTGTTCCCGCTCAAGCCGAATCGCCTAGTCCGCCCCCAACCATTGACGACGATGAGAGGCAGCTACAGCTAATCAGCTCTATCAGCCGGATGGAATCCACCTGGACGCAAATGCAGTTAAAAGACAAGCTGGACGAACATACCAAACTTTTGGCTTTGGCCGGTTTTGTCAACGAAGTGCTTTCTTTGAGCGAAAACGTTAGCGGGCGGCGCAGTTTGGGTGAAATGTTGGGCCGAGCTATGCGGCAAGAGCTTGCCCCTTTCCGCACTATTTTTCAATTGCTCGATTTGCCTATTCAGGGCCGCGTTAATATTATCAAGCTCTTGAAAGAATACGAACTTTTTACCCGTGATAGCGAACAATCCGGCACAGAATTCTACCGTGAAGCTTGCCGCGCCCTGCGAACGCTTATCCGTAGTACCTTTCAATATTACGTCTCACTAATTCGGCAAGAGCATACCCGCTTTGAATGCCAGGAGATATACGAGGTCTTTTTGCAAGAAATTGTCAAAAAGATGTAAGCCGGAAAATATCGGGAAGTAAGGAACTGAAAAAATGCCTCAAAAAATACTGGTAGTTGATGATAGCCCTACCGAATTAGCCCTGATGAGTATGCCTTTGCGCGAAGCAGGCTATTGGGTGATTACGGCGGTAGACGGGGAAGATGCCTTGCAAAAGGTGATAGTCGAAAGCCCGGATTTGGTAGTGCTGGATGTGGTTATGCCCAAGAAAAACGGCTTTCAGGTTTGCCGCGAAATTCGCACTCGCCTGAGCCGTCCCAATTTGCCCGTGATTATGCTGACCACCAAGCAGGAAGCTTCTGATAAGTTTTGGGGGCTAAAGCAGGGCGCAAACGAATATATGAGCAAGCCGTTCAGCCGGGAAGATTTACTGGCGGCGGTACGACGTTTTATTTAGGTTAATTATGACTCAATCAAATAACGATTCGATTACAACTAATTCTGCTATAGCTACTGCTCCTGTTTTGCCATCCCTGCCGCCCTTAGCCGGAGTGCAATATTTGTTGATTTCGTTGGCTGGGCAGGAATACGGGGTGCGGATGGAGACTTTGCAGGAAGTGCGCCGCTTTAGTGCCGAAGCAGTTGCGCCTGTTCCCAATACCCCTGATTGGCTGGAAGGGGTTTTCAGCTTGCGCGGTTCGATTATTTCGGTGGTGAACCTGCGGGCCTTTTTTGGTCACGAACGCTATGCCGCCACTCCCGGCACCGGGCTAACTTTCGACCAGGGCTTCCGGCTGGGCGGGCCAATTCCCCGCCTGCTAATCGTATATAGTGGCGAACTACGAATTAGCTTGCTGGTAGATGATATTTTAGGGGTACTTTTTGTCAATCCTGCCGAAATTAAAACTATTGAAGCTAACCCGGATGATTTGGCCGGGCCGTTTTTAGAAGGCAACTATACTGATGCCAGCAGCGCGAAAACTGTAACGCTGCTGGACGCTCGTAAACTTATTATATCACCTCAAATTTTAATATTTGAGCAACCAGAGTAATTGTTAGATGTTAGAGAACTGGATGGCTGGTCGTCTCCCGGACATGAAATGTCCGGGCTAATAACATGAAAATGGCCCTGAAGGGCGGAGAGGATAGGGAAGTAGGCCAAATTTGGCTTCACTACCCAACGGCTTTAGCCACGTTTTCATGCTATCAGCCCAGCTCTTTAGGGTAGGGAGACAACCAGAAACCAGAAACCAGAAACTAGAATTACACAATTGCAGATTATAACTTGTAAAATGGGGAAAACTTTATGCGTAGCCTGATTCGTCCTCAAGATTGGCCGATTGCCGTCAAATTGCTGGTGGCTTTTTTGCTCGTCGCTCTTATTCCGTTAGCAATCGTTGGCATTATCAGCCCGCTACAGGCCCGGCAAGGTTTGTTGCAGTCGGCCCAATTAAACTTGATTAACGCCGCCCGCCGTACTTCTGAAGCGGTTGATAACTATGTCAAAACTCGCCGTGATGATGTACAACTGGTCGCCAAAGATGAATCAGTCGTAAATTTCCTGCTGGCCGATAGAGGTTCGCTCGACTTACGCAGTAATAAAGACGTGCTGGCAACCCGCCGTTTGCTGGCTTCCAAAGTAAATGCGGTTGGTCGTCAGTACAAACCTTATTATTATATTGCCCGTGTTGACAAAGACCCCGGTTTGAATGGTCGCGTCGAATTAACTTCGTATATTGAAAAAGATTTGGAAGGGGCAGTTCCCCCCGGCGAATTAAACGATGTTTCCAATCAAACCTATTTTCTGGAAGCTTCCAGAGGTTTTTATTATATTTCCGACCCAATTTTGACCGATTTTGGCGACTCGAACGTAGATGCAATAATGTACTACAGCTCGCCGGTGCTGGATACTAATAATAACGTTATCGGCGTAATCGTCGCCCGTTCGCTAATGTCGCCTATCTGGGAATTGGTCAATGGGGATGATGGCGTGGCCGGTACAGGCAGCTTCGGGATGCTGATAGATAATACCAACCGTCTGGCTATTCGGATTGCGGACAGCCGGATTAACAACCGCCCGCAAGACCGCACCAATTATCTTTTTGGTATTATGCGTAACCTTAGTTCTGCACCGGGCGATAACAGCCGCACCCGCTATATCGAAAGCGGGCGGTTTCCTGATAACTTTAACTTCCAGAAAGCCCAGCAGCCTTTGCCCAATATTTACGAATCGGCGCAGGCCACTTATAACAAGGATAACCCCTTTTTCGCGACTACGGTTGGTAGCGATGAATCACAGGTCGGCTATACCCGCGTGCCGACCCGCCCTAACTGGTACTATTACGTGGTCGTGCCACAGGCGACCTATGCCGCCGCCGCCAATAACATTACCAATTTTACCCTGATTGTAGTGTTAATCGCCTTAGTGCTGGTGATTTTGCTGGCGTTTTTGGCCGCCCGCTTGCTGACTGCCCCGGTACGTCGGATTGGGCGTGCGCTTACGATGATTGGGATGGGCAATTTTGACACTCGCGTACCCATAACTTCGCAGGATGAATTGGGCCGTTTGGGTGAATCGCTAAACGCTATGTTCGATAATACTCTAACCCTGATTCAAACCCGCGAAGAAAAGGAAGAATTGCAAGAGCGGATTACGGTGCTGCTAACTGAAATTAGCGCGGTAGCCGAAGGGGATTTGACGGTAGAAGCCGACGTAACCGCCGATATTACCGGGGCAATTGCCGACTCGTTTAACCTGATGATTGAAGAACTGCGCCGGATTATCGTTAATATCCAGCAATCGACTGTCCAGGCCAACGTTATTTTTGACCAGGTAGTAGCCAATACCCAGCGTACTGACCAGGCCGCCGACAGGCAAGGTGCCAGAATTTTGAACGTAAGCAACGCGATTGGCGATATTAACAAATCTATCCAGCAAGTATCCGAAAATACTACTATTTCCGCTCAGGTGGCGCAAGAAGCCCGCCAGAACGCTTATCAGGGCGGTCAAGCGGTGTTCAAATCTATCAACAGTATGAACCGAATACGCGGGAATGTGCAGGAAACCGCCAAGAAAATCAAGCGATTGGGCGAAAGTTCGCAGCAAATCGGCGAAATCGTGAAACTAATTGACGACATCGCCGACCAAACCAATATGCTGGCTCTTAACGCCGCAATTCAGGCGACGGCGGCGGGAGAACAGGGCAAAGGCTTTTCGGTGGTGGCTGAAGAAGTTCGCCGTTTGGCTGAACGCAGTGCCGTTGCTACCCGCGAAATTGCCGCGCTGGTTAAATCCATTCAGGATGATACCAACGAAGCGGTAGTGGCGATGGAAGAAAGCACCCGCGAAGTGGTGGAAGGCTCGAAAGTAGCTGACGAAGCCGGACGCGCCCTGAGCGTAATCGAAAAGGTAGTCGAAAGATTGGCTTCGCTAATCGTTTCTATCTCGCAGGTGACGCAGCAGCAGGCCGGAAGTTCGGGTAGTATCGCCCAGAGTATGAACGAAATCTCGTCGCTAACGATGGAAGCGGCTTCGCTTCGTCGTGAGTCGGCCAGCGCACTGGAAAATCTGGCAAATATTGTCCAATCCTTGAACCAATCGGTTAGTACCTTCCGGCTTGCCTCCAGCCAGCCTGCCCCTGCGCCGCAAATCGCTTCACCGCAAAGCTGGCCGCAAACCGTTTCGAGCGATTCACCTTTTGCTACCGGGCAATTTGCTATGCCACCCGCGCCGCCCTATCACCAGCCAACTCCGCCAATTTCAGACGGGATGAACGGAATGGATTTTTCGTCGTACTTTGCGCCACCTGCCCAACCGACCACCAACCCAAATCAGGGCAGCGCGGATGCCGGAGAAGTACCGACTTCGCGGCCCAAATCGGCTACCAGCAATAGCAATCAAAATTTTAACCTTGAATCAATTATGGAAGAGGAAGACGACGGTTTCTTTGAATCTATTTTTGGTGATACTAACCAGAAAAACCGCCCGTCTGATGGCCGTCCCAACCGACCAGCTTAAGGTTGAAGCTAAGGAAAAACAGGTTATGCAATACGATGCTGAAATAGTGTTAGGCTTTATCGAAGAAGTGGAAGGCTATGTGCCGGAACTTCGTTCGAGTCTGGCGGTACTGGAAATTCGGGCGAAAGACCGGGACGCGCTAGACGACTGTTACCGACTGGCCCATACTATTAAAGGGACGGCGGCTATGATGGAATTGCCGCAAATTAGCCAGCAAGGGCAAATGATGGAACAAGCCTTGCTGCCCGTCGTCGAAAAAAAAGGCCCGTATACGCCCGATGTGGGGGCTTTACTTCGCAATTGCGTGAATCGCATTGAACAAATGTTGATGCAGGTGCGCCGCGAGTTTGAAAGCGAGGCTGCGTCGGCGGTTGCCGAACCTGCCCTGCCACCGAGCCAGCCGGAAACTGCGCCCTTTACTTTTTTGCCGGATTTTGAGCCAGCTTCAATTTTGCCCGCGCCTGCCGCTCCCAACCAAATCGCGCCCGCCGCTTTTGATTGGGACAATTTCCTGCCACCTGAAGAAGTAGAGCCGTTTTCGTGGGGTGCTATTCCGGCCCAAAGTGCGCCACCACCACCGCCCGTTAAGCCGTTCGCCCCCTCTGAAATTAGCTCGAATTCTTATATTTTTGAGCGACCTAACCCAACTCCGCCTCCCGCCGATTTTAGCAAGGCGCATCAGGCCGGGTTCGATACCGACTTTGATTTTATGCAGGATTTAGCTGATTTACCCGGCTTTATCGAAGTTGACGACCAGCCCTTTACCTCTAAACCCTTCAACCAGCCGGAAGAAAATAACAAGGCGGAAGAAAGTATCAAGTATCAAGTATCAAGTAACAAAGATAAGGCGGAAGTCGGAAGTTGGAAGTCGGAGTCATTCACCGACAACCAACAACCAACCAACAACCCTTCTTCCAACTCGCAACTCGCAACTCACAACTTTGTCCTTGACTATTTTGATTTAGGGCCGGGACTGGAACGGCAATTGGCTTTGGAACAGGCCAACTATCCGGCGGAAGAAGTGGAAGAGCAAATTCCGGCTTCGCTGGTGGAAGCTGATTTGGATTTTGAACGTTTTGAGCCAAAAATCGAGGAAAACAAGCCAATAAGTAACGCTTACTTGAGTGAATTTGAATTGGCAGATTGGCTACCTGCTACCTCATCCCAAAATATTACTAACCAGCCTACCGAAAATTACTCTGACCCGAATTTGGCCGAATTGGAGAAATTTTCGCTGGACAATATTTTGCAGGCTGACCGGGAAAGTGCGGTTTTGGCCCAACCACCCCAAGCCTTGCCCCACGATGCGGCAGGCTTTGACACCGAGCCAATTTCAGCTGAAATTCCTACAGGCGAGGTTGATATTTATTCGCTTTCCAACCTTCCCGCTTACCAATCGCCCGAAGCTTTTGCTGATTTTGATGAAAGTTTGGCCTCGATTACTTTCCGGGCTGAACCGCGTCTTGCTCCTGTTCCGGCCCACGAACACCCCGATGATTTTAGTGAAGCTGCCGATTTGTTGGCTCAGTTTGATGATGAGCCGGGCCTTTTTGTAGATGAGCCGCCCTTTGCTGCGCTGGTAAGCCGAACTGAGGCAAAATCAAAGCGGGAAAAGTTGCCGCCAGTTACTACGCCAGAAATCGAGCCTGCGCCCAAAGTTAGCGATTTGCCGCCTTTGCCCGAATTCAATTTCGATATAGATGCCGCTACCGAAGTTCCGGCTACTCCTGCTGGCCTCACTTTAGAAGAAGCGGCAATTCTGGCCCAAATGCAAATCATCCCTGATAGCAATTTGAATGACCCTGAAACTGATTTTGCGCTGGAAGATAATAACGCCGATTTTGAAATGGGGGCTTTGTGGCTGGCCGAAGCTCAAGGCGACATAACCCATTTGCAAAGCTTAATCAGCGATTTTAGCGATGATGAAAATTCTAATCAGGATGCCGCCAAAATTAGGGAAATCGTCACGCGCTTACGCAAGGGCGCGGATATGATGGATTTGGCAGCCGTGGCCCGGCAGCTTGGAATACTCGAAACTGCTGCCGAAGCGGTCATACAAGGCGAGCTAAAACCTTATATGAATGGCGGCGATATTTTCAGCTACGAAATGGCTGCCCTGATGATTCAACTACAGCCCTATGAAGCGGGAGCGCGAGCTTATATTGAAAACGTCGAAGCGGAACAAGCCGAAGCCGAAGCCGCCCAGCGTGCCAAAGCCAATCGTCCTACTAGGAGCAGCGACGATTTTTCGTTTGAACCGGCTTCTCTTGCACCTTTATCGGCTAACCAACTAGCCGAACTTGCAGACTTTGACCTCGCTTCCGATGCTGCCGAAGCTCTTCCTGATACTCAGTCCTCACAGGTGGATGCTGAATTTGCCGAAGTTTTCGCGGCAGAAGCCGAAGAACATATTCAAAATCTGGATATGCGCCTGGCTCAACTCGAACGCAATCCCGGCAATCGTGAGCTTTTGCGCGAAATCCGCCGCACTGCCCATACTCTAAAGGGTTCGGCGGCAATGGTCGGTTTTAACGTTATCAGCCAGACCGCGCACTTAATGGAAGATTTGCTTGACCGCCTTTTCGATAATTCACTGGCTGTAACCAAAGAAGTGGTACAGCTTTTGTTCCAAACTTTTAACGCGATTGATAGTATGGTGCGGGGTTTGTCGCAATCCCGGCCCGAAGATGCCGTCAAACTGCAAGCCTTGCGCCCGCTCTATGCCGAACTTTTGGGGGGTAGTGAGGAAGAGCAAACCGAAGGCGGTATGATTATCTTTGAAAAGAAATTGCCCGCGCCCGTCGCTATCCGGCCTACTGTTGCCACGCCGCCCATCGCCCGTACTATCAGCGATGCAGAAATTGCCGAGCTGGAAGCCCAGGCCGAGCAACTTGCCGCCGTTTCGGTCAGCTCTGCCGGAATCCCGCTTGATGTAGAACTGGCCGTCCGTATTCCAATCAAACGGCTGGATAACATGATGAACGAAGTCGGCGAACTGGTGATTAACCGTACCGTCATGGAGCAACGTAACGAAGTGCTGGCCCGTACCGTCGAGGAACTAAGCCTTTCTATCAAACGTTTGCAACGGGTTAGCCGGGAACTGGAAACCCGCTACGAGGTCGAATTGCTCAAAAATTCGGCCACTCCTTTGATGAGCGCGGGAATTTCCTCAACTTCTTATCAAAACGGGAATGGTAGTAACGGTAGCAACAGTAGTTATAATGCTCGCCCGAACTCTACTGCCGAGTTTGATACCCTGGAAATGGATCAGTATACCGAGTTTCACACTCTTTCCAGAGAAATGGGCGAAACGGTGGCCGACCTTGCCGCCGCTCAACGTGAACTTGATACCTTGCGCTCTGACCTTGAGAATGTAACCATCCTGCAATCCCGCACTACTGACGATTTGCAGGACATGCTGGTCAAGGTTCGGCTAGTCCCACTTGCCAATCTAACCCCACGCCTTTACCGTACTTTGCGAACGATTGCCGCCAGCGAAGGTAAAGAAGTTGAATTTGTGGTTTCAGGCGAAAATACTCAGGTAGACAAAACTATTTTTGAGGAAATCGGCGACCCGCTTTTACATATTATCCGTAACGCGATTGACCACGGCATCGAAGGGCCACAGGAACGCTTGCGGCGAGGTAAGCCCACCAAAGGGACAATTAGTTTTAGCGCACGCAGCGAAGGCAGCCAGGTTGTTATCGATGTGCGTGACGACGGCACGGGCCTAATGGCCGAAGAACTCAAGCAACGCGCGGTAGAACGCGGCTTGATTAAGCCGGATGCTTACCTGACCCGCGAAGAAATTTTTGATTTGATATTCTTGCCCGGCTTTAGCACTTCGGTAACTATTAGCGAGATTTCGGGGCGGGGCATCGGTATGGACGTGGTACGGGCGAACGTTCTAAAGCTGAAGGGTTCAATCGAAATCCAAAGTGAGGAAGGCAAAGGAACGGCCTTTATTATCCGCGTGCCTACCACTCTGGCGATTACCCGTTCGATTTTGGTGCGGGCGGGCGGCTACAGCTATGCTATTCCGCTAAGTGTGGTTGAGCAAACTACCCGCTTTGAAACAAGCTCATTTGAACAGGCCGGGCCACGCTCGTTTTACCGCTTTGGCGGTGATGCTTTGCCTTATCTGGAATTGAGCCAAATTTTGCGGTTGCCCGAACACGCCGAGCGTGGCCCGGATGACGAGGACGATGAAGGGCCAGCCAGTATGAGGAAAGACCAACCTTTGCTAATTATTGGCGGCTCAGAGCGTGTAGTTTTGAAAGTTGACCAAATAATTAATCAACAAGAAGTAGTGGTTAAAAATCTTGGCAATCATCTTAAATATGTGCCGGGCATAATTGGAGCAAGCACTTTGGGTAGCGGCGAAGTCATTCTTATCCTTAACGTTTATGATTTGATTGCTCAAGCCTTTGGGCGACGGGTTGGCGCGGCGGCTATTACTACCCAATTAGGGACGGCAGGCCGGGAAAGCTGGCTAAAGGTTCGTACCGAACTTAAAGCCCGTCAAGGTACAACCGGGATGTTACGTTCCCGTTTGTCAGACCGTCGCACCCCGCTTGTTCAGGTAGTGGACGATTCGCTCTCGATGCGTAAAGTTCTATCCAGTGCGCTAGAAAAAGCGGGCTATCGGGTTCGCACCAGCAAGGACGGTCAGGAAGCCCTCGAAACCATTCAGCAAAGCGCACCCGATTTAATCATAATGGATATTGAAATGCCGCGCATGGACGGTTACGAGCTAACCGCCCTGCTCAAAAGCCGCGAAACTTATTACAATATTCCAATTGTTATGCTAACCAGCCGGGCTGGTCTGAAACACCGTCAGGAAGCCGAAAAAGTTGGCGCAGACGGTTTCCTCGTCAAACCCTATAAAGAGGAAGAACTCCTCCAAATCGTCGGCACCTTACTGGAACGCGCGGCAGTAAGATAACAAGGCTCTAGCAGGTTGAAATTTTTTAATCTTCAATTATAATATTTTAAGGGTAAGCTGTAGGAGTCTTACCCTTTTCTCCCAGTTTTATCGGACTATAAATCGGAAATAAAACTAAATATTTCACCAAAAGACAAGGATGCGTCATGCCAGGTTATATTTCCCTTGATTTAGATTCGCGCCGGGAAAAGGAAGCCTTAACTCCCGGCAAGCAACCGTTTCCCCATCAATTAGAAGCTTTTGAGGCACTCAATAAAACCTTCAAGGATAAGAGTGCTAAAAGCGGGTTATTGGTTTTACCAACCGGCGCGGGTAAAACTTTTACTTCGGTAAGGTGGCTTTGCACCAATGTCCTGCCCAAAAACATAAAAATTGTGTGGCTGGCGCAGGCTTTCCATTTGCTAGACCAGGCGGCAATGGTAGCAGAATTTGAAAAGCACAAACCTAGCACAATCCTTGGTAGTTCAGTAAAAAGTATTTGAAAATTATAAGTTTAAATATCTCTAACAATCATTCAATTAGAATACGAACGAGCTTAAGTACATTTTTCTCTCTATTGCTACATAAAGGCCAGCTTTTGCTGTTTTGATGCTCAGTTGGTTGGTTCATCATTCACAACAGTTTCTAAGTGTATGTCCACACCAGGGCTAATATCATAAGGGTAAAGACTAATAATCCAATTTTGCCATTTATTCATTTCAACAGCTTTAAGGGCTTCTTGTTTCGTTTGAAATGGTCCACCTAAACACTTCATCTGCTTATAGGGGAGGTTTAGAAGCGGACTAAACACATAAAAATTCATAAGAATCCTCATTTGTAATGCGTTGAACTTACAACTCAATATTTAGCTCACTACTTTTGCACTTTTGAGGAGGAGTTAGGCGGTAAGTAGTTTCTTAGTTCTTCAGCTGTCGCTCCTAGTCGAAAGCACCCTTCTATTTAATACGGGTTTCTACCTTTTGAAAAACGGATATTGGTTTTGAGAGTTAACGGGTGACAAGAAGGTTGACCAAAGTCCGAGAATTTGATCGGCTCATAGAAAGCGCGGAAGAACCCTTTCTAAATCGTATTTTACAACAATTTTCGAGCAATTTGGATAATTGCATATGCGCTTCTGTGGCTTTAAACTTTGCATAAACTGACTAGCCTTTTTCAAGTAATTTATACCAAAATTTTGGTCTCCTAGCTCTCTTTCTGAAGGAGTTTCTTCTCCTACTCGACTGCCGAAACGTGTACGATTACAAAAATCAATCACGGCTATTCCAATAGCCGTGATTGATTTAGTACGAAAGCCTACTATGTCCTTATGGAGACTAGAAGTCTTAAATACAAGTTGCACTTATAATTTTTGGCCGTTGAGGACCAAAATCTGTATCATACAGAAGATCAACTGCGTCTACTTGATCTGGATCATTTAAACCTGTTTCTGATCCAGCAAGGCATGAATCTAACATACAGAAAAACCTAATATCTACAAAATAACCACCACCAGGAGAACCTATAAACCAGCGAACTATAGAGCCACCATATGCGGAACTATAACTCATTTTTGCATCACGACCACAAAACAGTGGCCTGTGGTCTGCAGTTACAATAACATAACCGCTAGATGAAACAAGATGAGCTGGCAATGTACAGTCCTCGGTTAAGGAGTTGAAGCGAGTATTTAAAGACATAGATTGCTTGGAATTGGTGGAATCGCACATCGAAAAAGTAACATTACCTCGGTCTTCAGTTCCCTTTTTAACCTTCTTGGTTAGTGTCTTACACTCTCCTTTCCCCACGACTATATCTGCGTCTTCTGAACTCAGTTTCTCACTAGAAGATACTCCTGTACCTATGGCAGTTGCTCCTTTTACACTGCTACTTTGCCCAGACGGTGCTGCAAATGTTACAGTAACCGTGAAAGTTAATAAGGCAAAAGCTATGAAGATACACGAGGTTAACTTACAAAGTTTTGTCATCAAGGCAACATTTCTCCTTTCTGTTCAATAATCAACCACTTATTACCTAGTAGGGCGTTGTGCTAGATGAACATTAACACACAAATAGATGCTTATAAGCCTGAAAAGCAAAGCTAAGAAAAGCTAAGGCTTGGGAAAAGCTAAACCCTTTAGATGCAAAAACTCACTTTGGCCCAATAAAGCATTAAGATAAATACAAAGAGTATGCGCCGTTAGCTTAGTGTAAAGACGGGCACACAAACCCCAAAACGAATGAGCATAATTACTTTCTATCTTAAATTGCTCACTAAGTTGAGCATTAACCGTTTCTACAATCTGACGAAAGTGATTGTGCAAGCCTTGTAGCTTGGCTGAGACTCTGGCTTTCTGATTGCTTTTGGGCAAAATCTTCAAACTATATTGTGTCTTTCTACTTCTAACACTACGACCTAATAGTTAAAATAGCTTTAACATCAAGCTTTTTAACTAACACAATTTTCTACCTAATAAACTTAATTTTCTTTGATAAAAGTGGTAGTGGAAGTAAATTACTTCTAACTAAAAAATAGCACGGGTTGAGTAATTGTAAAAGAGTAAAAATACTCTAAACAGAAAAATATTTTTACTTCTTGTAACTGGTTATTTAGGTGGGTTTATAATGCCGCGAATAAACAATTTAGTAACGGCTTCTGTTCGGTTACGTACTTTCAATTTTAGATAAATGCGCTGTAGATAATTACTAATGGTACGTTGGCTAAAACCTAATTTTAGAGAAATATCTTGATCAGAAGCTCCCATTGCAGCTAATTCAAGTATATTTATCTCAAGCTCAGTTAATTTTTCTTCAAAATCGCTTCCTGTGTGATTTAATAAAGCTTTATAGTATAAGAGTTCTAAAGTATTATTTTTATCGTCCATTAAAGCATTTATAGCATATTCCAGCTCTTGTAACGTCGCTGTAGTTGAAATAACCCCTTTTACTCCACTTTGGGCCAGTTCTAAAAAATCTGGTAATGCTTGAGGTGTACAAATGATTAGTATTGGAACCTCATTACAAATATCTTTAAGAAAACGAAGAAACTTTAGGCAACCACTGTATATACCCATTGTGATTATAATGATATTAGACCCTAAGATTATGGGTGAAGCTTTTTCCTGTTGTAAAGCCTCTATCGTTATAAAACTGGCTTCTAAAGAACGGTTAGATTTTTGAAGAGCTTCACACGTTATTTCGCCTAATAGAGGATAAGCCGAGATTATCAAAACTTTAATAGAATTCAAAACTTACTCCTATTCCAGTTAGTTACTGAAATCTTGGTTCGTTTTCGAATATAAGACAATACAAAATATTTGTCAATACTTCTAGATTAAAGTTAGCAATCCGGCAAAAATGTCTAGTAGAGTATTGTGCTAGTTCTCCTATAGCTACGCTCAACCCTTAGCTGAATTAGCCGATAAAGCTCTAATCAGCAGTAAGAATTGAGGCTATATTTTGGATTTAGTACAAGGCACAAAAAGGAGTTGGTCGAACATATCCAGACCAGCTTTGAACAAACTCAGGTTAAAGATATAACTGTCGTGATACCGGGAGCAAATTAGGAGTTTACATCAGCCCGAAGCTCTAATTTCGGGCTGATTTTATCGCTTTAAAAAGTGACGGGCAGCGAAGTCAGGCCGCGCAAAGAATAATTCGGGCGGAATTCGGGGGTTTCTACTGCGATTTTGAGATTGGGCAGACGGCGCAAAATAGTCTCGAAAGCTACCTGGCTTTCCAGACGGGCTAAAGCCGCGCCGATGCAGTAGTGAATTCCGTAGCCAAAACCCAATGTGCGAGTAGAGGGACGGTTAATATCAAGCTTATCCGGGTCGGGGAATTTTTCCGGGTCACGGTTGGCCGCCCCAACCAGCAGATAAATGCTGCTGTCTGCCGGGATTTTTACTCCATGCATTTCTACTTCAACTAAAGTTCGGCGCGAAAGGGTGTGTACCGGGCTGACATAGCGCAAAAGTTCCTCGACGGCGTTAGTTATTTTGGAAGGGTTCACCCGTAGCTGTTCTAATTGGTCGGGGTTTTGCATCAAATACATCATTCCGACTGCAATCAAATTCGCAGTAGTTTCGTGGCCTGCGAAAAGCAAGAAATTGGTGGCGATTACGATTTCGTCCTCACTGAGCATATCGCCGTTTTCTTCGGCTTGCACCATTTTGGAAAGCAAATCCTCGCCCGGTTGCTTGCGCCGCTCCTCAATCAAGCTCCGCAAATATTGGCTAACCTCTTGAAATACTCCGGCTAACCGCTTCCAGGTATCCGGCCCGCGCCAAAACAGCGATGCCACAAATTCGTTAATGGCTTCGGCACTGGCCCGGATATACTCACGCCCCTCACGGGGAATACTTAGCAAGTCCAGGATAACGTTTGAAGGAAGTGGATAAGCTAAATCCGACACCAAATCCATTTTGCCTTCGGACAGCTTTGCCTCAATCATTTCGTCTACCAATTTTTGCACCGTTGGCCGGAAGGATTCAAGCATACGCGGCGTGAAAGTTTTTTGCATTAAATTGCGCTGCCGGGTATGACCGGGCGGATCCATTCCCTGTAAGTTATAAGCCAGAAAGGGGATAATCTGCCGGAAATACTGGCTTTCCTCGTCCTCGCCGGTAAAGCCCAATCGCTCCGGCAAGCCCGACCAAATATCCGACGAGAAACGCTGGTGGTCGCCAAAAACCATATTTACATCGGCAAAACGGGTTAGCATAAAACAATTAAACATGGGATTCCAGCGGGCGGGTTCGTTTTCGCGCAAATAATTGTAACTTGGGTAAGGGTCTTGAATAGTCGCAAAAAAGTTATCCAGTTCTAAATCTGTTTCACTTGACATAATTCCTCCGTCAGCTTTTCACGATTAGGGCAGGATTGCCCGGCCCGGTTTAATTATTGGCCTCTGCGCTTTTTTTCTCGGAAATATAGCCGTAATAGCCGACTGCCCCAACTGCCAGACCTACCAGTATAAAGACGGGTACAAGGCTACCGAGCAAATCACCAAGCGCACCCGCGAATATCAGGGGGAAAATCGTCACGAAATTGGAAAAGGTGAAGTAAGCCGCAAAGACCCGGCCCAAAATATCAGGCGGGGATTGCTCTTGCAGAATAGTGAGGGACGAAATATTGAGAAGGCCAATTACAAAGCCAAATGGAATTGAACCAATTATCAGCATCATAATTAGGCCAATGCCGCCGACTTGCCCGCCAAAAAAGTTAATCCACAAATCCGAGATAGGCTTGACCAGCCCGATATAGACAAAAATAATTGCCAACGCGAACAGCGACCAGACCAGAATTTGGCCGCGCCGCGCCGGAGTTACCACTCGATTGATTATTACAACGCTAACACCTAGCCCCAGACTGAGCGGGGCAAGCACATAAATAATATCGCCCTGCGGCTGGTTCAAGCCCTTCTCGCCAATATAGGGGATGCCAATCGCGGTCATAATAAACAAAGCGGTCTGCACCGTCGAAAGATAAATAATCGCCAACCAGATTTGTTGCTGCTTGCGGATAAAGCCCCAGCCTTCTTTAAGCTCCTGCCAGATATTAGAAATCATGCGGCGGGCATCGTCTTTGCGCTCAATCGGTTTTTCTACATTGTTAGGCAGCCACCAGACTAGCAGCAAGCAAACCACATAAAGCACTGCAATTGCTGCAAAAAGGTTTTCCGGCCCAATCAGGCGCGGCAAGGTCGGGGCAAGGATGGCAAACCCAACAAATAATGCTCCGAAAAAGGTTATCTGGAAAAAAGAATTAGCTTTGGTCAATTGGTTAGGCGACACCAGCAAAGGCATCATTGCCCCTTCCGCCGGGCCGAAGAACTGGCTGATAGTCGAAAAAACGCAGGTTATAAGGAAGATAAGCGGAACTGCTACCCCTATTGGCAAATTGCCCATAAAAACCAGCCAGGGAACGATTATCGCCCTTAGCAAGTTAGTGGCAATCAAGATATAGCGTTTGTTAAAACGGTCTACAAAAACCCCGGCCACCGCGCTAAAAAAGACCCCCGGCAAGACAAAAGCGACAGTCGCCAAGGCGGTTTGGGTCGGTGAACCTTTGGTCAAGCGACTAACGTAATCCACCAAAGCCAGGTTTAGGGTGTTCTGGGCAGTTTGGGTTAGGGCTTGAGCAATCCATAAAAGCAGAAAATTGCGGTTACGAAGCAGCGAAGGTTCTTTGACAGGTTCGGCCTGCAAATCCACCTCGATGGTTATTCCTTCGGCCTCTAAACCGCTACTGGCATCGGCTGCCGCTTCGATTTTGTCGACTTTTGGTATATCTTCCCGCTCCGGCGGCTGTGGACTAAAAGTCATTCGCCCTCGTTTACGCTTGCGTCTTGGCTGGCCCGTGCCAGATAGCTTTTGAAACGTCGTTCAAAAATTGAACGAGGCAACATTACCCGATGGTCGCAACCCAGACAACGTAAACCAATATCCGCGCCAACACGTACCACCCGCCAATCGAAACTGCCGCAAGGATGGGGTTTACGCAGCTTTACCCGGTCTCCAACTTGCACTTCAGTGGCAGGATGAGGCGGTTTTTCCTGTTTTTTCGGCTCGGTTTGCGTCACGTTCTATTCCTGTCCTGTCTACCCGGCGTTTAACCAGGCGAGATTTGGGCCCGCTTGCTTCTGCTAAATTATAACATACCAACCCGGCTTTAGCCCATTTCTATCAACCAAAGAACTTCCAACTCAAAACTCAGAACTCAAAACTTCTCTATCGCCTAAACACTGGCTTCGCCGATAATGAAAAAATCACGGGTAGAATCGGCGGCGGCGGTTGCGAAAATCCGGCCTAGCGCGGCTTGCAACTCCTGCGGCGTGTAGTAAATCTTTAGCACCTGGTGTTGTGAGCCATCGTTCAAGGGACGTTGCTGGACATTATCGGCCTGTTTGCCGGGAGCAAGCAGAGAATCGAAAATCAAGAGTTTACCGCCCGGCTTGAGGACGCGCTTGACCTCGCCAAAAAAAGGATAAACTCTTTCGCGGGGAACATGGCTTAACCAGAAGCCCAAAAAGATACAATCAAAGCTGCTTTCGGCAAAGGGCAAGTTATAGGCATCGCCACGCACAAACGAAACCTTGCTCGAAACTTCCGGGTCTTCATCTTCTAAACGAGCCTGAGTTTCAGCCAGCATTGCCGGAGAATAATCGTAGGCGACAAGGCGGGCCTGTTCGTGCAGGGGGCGGGCCAAAAAAGGAGTCCATTTACCAGTACCACAGGCCAAATCCAGCACTCGCGCTTCCGGGCCTTTGTTCAATGTTTCGCCAAAACGGGTAATCTGGCGGGAAAGTTCTGCTACCTGAGCATGCCAGGCCGCGTTAGTTTTGGGGTCGCTATAACGTCCCCGTCGGTCATACCAATTATCATACTCACTGGCCCTTTGCTCGTAGTAGCGGTGCATCGAATAATCCAGTTCGTTTTTTTCCAATTCACGGCCTCCCTCTGGCAGATTTCGTGGTTACAATGATTATTTTAGCATAAATCGAAAAGGGTGTCAGGGAAAACTGAAAACCACTCCACAAAGCAGAGAATTGTTACGAATTGGCTCAAAAGTGCTAAAATGCGGATAAATAAAAGAGGTTGCTTTAATCTACCTGAATTTTGAAAATTGTCCTACCGGGAACTGGCAACCGACAACCATTTGGAGGTGTTGAAATGTGTGGACGTTACGCGCTGGTGAAAACGCGAGAGGTCGCCGAACGCTTTGGGGTGCAGCAAAGTAATTTTGAGGTGGACGCTCGTTATAACGTTGCGCCGGGCCAGAATTTGCCAATCGTGACCCGGCATAGCCCGAAGCAGTTGGAAGAAATGCGCTGGGGACTCGTCCCGTTTTGGGCTAAAGATACCAAAATTGGCTACCAGATGATAAATGCCCGGTCTGAGGGGATTGAGGATAAACCGGCTTTTCGCCGCCCTTTGCGCCAGCAACGTTGCATTGTCCCGGCCAACGGCTTTTACGAATGGGAAAAAGTCGGCAAAATTAAAGTGCCACATTATTTCAAGCTTTTGAACGACCAGCTTTTTGGTTTTGCCGGATTATACGATATTTACACCGATGCCGAAGGAAACAAGCTCAAAAGTTATACGATTATCACAACTGAAGCAAACGAAATGGTTGCCCCGATTCATAATCGGATGCCCGTAATTCTTTCGCCCAAAAATGAGGAGATTTGGCTCAATCCTGATTTGCACGACCCGGCGGAACTGCTGCCCTTGCTCAAGCCCTACCCCGTCGAACTCATGGAAAGTTACATTGTTTCAACGCTGGTGAACAAGCCCCAAAATGATAGTCCACAACTTTTGGAGCGGGTAGCATGACCGATGCCATGCCTCGCCGCGCTCACCTTGCCCCGACTGCCCTGAGCCAGTATATCGGCCTTGATAATTGTGACCGCTACTTGCGTTTTTATTTGCACAAAGGCGAAACCGCTGCACTGGCCCAACATTTGGCCGGACAAACCGCGCTGGCGGGTACACCCTGGCAAGCCTTTCAGCCGCTTTCACCTTTGCTGGCCGAAATTGGCGAAAGCGTAGAGCGGGATGTAATCGCTTCGCTGGAGGCGCAAGGCCACAATGTTCAGGATTTAATCGCGCTCAAGCCGCCCGATGTTTTAGAGATTTTCAGGCAGCTAGACAACCAGCCCGGTTATTTGTACCAAATTCCTATGCGCGGCTTGTTGGGTCGCTGGGTCTTTGAAGGCCGGGCCGATTTGCTAAAGCTCGAACGAAATGCTCAGGACGGCAGTATTAACGCGCTGGTGATAGATATTAAGGCCAGCCGCAAGGATAAAGTACAGCACCGTTTGCAAGTGGCGGTTTATGTGCGGATGCTGGAACAAATGCTGCGCGAGGCGGGAGAAGTGCCGGGCCAGTTTCAGGGGGCAATCGTGCGCCGTTCGCCCGATGGTCAATTGCAAGACCCGGCTCAGGCTGTACCCTTTGAGCTTGAGCCATATCTGGATACTATTCGCTTTTTGACCGAAGGGCCGGACAGTCCGCTCGAAAAAGTGGATGCCGCGCCGGATTTTACCCGTTTGCATTATTATCTTGGGCCAAAATGTGACGGCTGCAATTTCAGCCCGGTTTGTCTGGCCGAAAGCTCGGAACGGCAGGATTTGTCGCTAATTCCTTTTCTGGAAAGCAGCGACAAACGGGTACTAAATCAGGCCGGGATTTTTACCCTGTCCGACCTTACCAGCCTGAAACAGATTGTCCGCCCCGAAGAAGTTACTCCCGCCCCAAAGCTGGATTATCCGACTGTTCCGCTTGATGCGGCCAACGCTGCCGAAAAAAAGCTGACGGCGGACGAGGGCGCACAAGTTAAAAGAGCCAGGCCCCGCCTGAAAACCACACCCGGCAAAGAAGCGATTATTGAAGAATTGAGCCAGCGTTGGCCGCTTGCCCCACGTCTGGATAGACTCATTCAAAGAGCGGCCCGCGCCCGTCGTCATTTCGATAAAACCACCCCCGCCTTGCCCTACTTTTTAGACCGCACCCCGCGCCGCAGCCGCAGCAATTTGCCGGACGAGCAACTTTACCCCGATATGCTCAAAATCTTTCTGGATGTTCAACTGGATTATCTGGAAGACCGAATTTATCTGGTCGGGGCGTTAATCACGGGTAAGGACGGGCAGGAACGGGTAATAGTTCGCATGACCGAAAATACGCCCGGCCCGGAAAGTGAACGCGCTTTGCTGCTGGATTGGGTGGCAAGGATTTTGGCGGCAGTTACCGAATTGGCCGGAACAGCCGAAGCCGTGCCGCTCCATCTTTACTTATATAATCGACGTGACCAGCGCGTTTTGCTGGATGCCCTGCGCCGCCATTTAGCTGCTTTTGCGGCTCTGCCCGCCCTTTACCAATTACTGACCGACACGCCCGCCCTGACCCAGCCCGCCCTGGCCTTTTTGTACGACGAAGTCCGCGAACGCCTGAATTTGCTCGGCCCGTTGGCTTCCTTGCAGGCGGTTTCGCGCCAGCTTGGGTTTAGCTGGACGGATAGCGCGGGTAACAATTTCTTGCGCTTGTTTCGTTCCGGCGTGTTCGATTACGGTTTGCGGCGCAACGATGGGGTTTATGTGCAGACTACCGCCCGCTTTTATTCGGGTTTGCCGTTAGAATACGCTTACGCCGCCTGGAATCGGCTCGAAAAGGCGACCCGTTCTTTTAAGGGTATTACCCGCCCCCAAATCGAAGCTTTTCAGGCTCATCGCCTCCGCGCTTTGGCCCATATCGAAAAAAGTTTTCCCTACAAAAACCGCTTTTTGCAAAAAGAACCTGTCCGGCTGGCCGGGTTGCTCGAACCTGTCGCCGAAAATTCGAGTTTGGCGCGAGTGCTGGAAGAATTTTTGCATATCGAGCAATATTCCAGTTTGCAGCAACATCTGGAATGGTTTAGTCGGCCTATTTTGAAGCGGGTAGAGCAGGGTCGGGCCTTGCTGGTGCGCTGCACCGATTTGGAAAGTATCGAACTTTCGCGCCGCCGCAAGAGTTTGCACGCCAGCTTTTTGGCCGAATTCGATAAAGTTAATATTAATCCTCAAACCGCCTTGCAGGTCAGCAAACTCAAGGAAGGTGATTTTGTAACGCTTAGTCTTTTGGAAAACGACGGCCAGCCCTGGAAGATTGTCGGCGGACGCTTGGCCCGGATTGAGGAAATTACGGGTGAATGGCTCAAGCTGGAATTGAGCGGCAGCACGCTCGGTCAGGGGCAAAGCAGCGTTTTTCGCTATTATCATGACCGCGAACTTTTACCCAAGCCGGGCCAATATTACATGATTGACCCAATGGTCGATAACCTGAACGGCGACAAACTTCAAGAGGCTTGCCGCCACGCCGAGCAGAACCGCCTTTACCAAATCCAGGAACCAAGTATCAAGTATCAAGTATCAAGTATCAAAGAAAAGTCGGAAGTTGGAAGTATAAAGTCAGAACTAAGTATCAAGTATCAAGTATCAAGTAACAATTCGGAAGCAACTCCCAACTCGCAACTCCCAACTCCCAACTCTGCTTTTCCCGACAACCGACAACCGACAACCGACAACCCTTTTATCACACTCATTCAACAGCTAGAAGGGGTAGAGCGTGCGCCGACCAAAGACCAGCTTGAGGTTATCGGCGGGCATCTGGACGAGCCTTTATTTTTAGTGCAAGGGCCACCGGGAACGGGCAAATCACATACGATTGGTTGGGCGGTCTTAAATCGGATTGTGCAAGGTTCGGGTTTGCTACTACAGGGTGAAACAGACAAGGCAGCCGGAATTTTGGGAATAACAGCTGAAACAGGGATAAAAAGCGAAAGTAGCTCCAAACTTACGATTCAAAACGGCCAATTCAAAATCCAGAACTCCAAGCCCTCTAACCGCCGCCCCAAATCCAAACCTAACGCTGAAATTTCGCCCGACAACTCCTTCACCACCAACGACCCCGCCTTTCCCAAAGCCCAACCCGTAACCTACGTTCCCCCCCCGACAACCCACAACCGACAACCCACAACCCGCATAATCGTTTCCAGCCAAACCCATAACGCCGTCGAAATTGTGCTGGAAAGTATCGCCGAGAAATGGCGGAGAGTGCAGGCGGCGGGCGGAGAATGGGCCGAATTGCTCAAGGATTTGAAGATTTACAAGGCGGGCGGGGACGAGCAGGGGCGGCGTTCACCCGAAGTCGGCTATATTGACCCTTGGGATAAGGTTCAGGTTAAGGCCGCTTTAGATGATGAGCATAAAATGCTGGTCATCGGCGCGACTCCCGGTAATTTGTACAATTTGATGAAAGAATTTTACGGGCGGGGCAAGAAAAAGCAGGATTTGGTCTGGGAGGAAAAGTTTTTTGATTGGCTGGTACTGGACGAAGCGAGCCAAATGAACTTGCCTCATGCTTTGCTGGCGGCGGGCTGGCTCAAGCCTGAAGGTCAGGTACTTATCGTCGGCGACCATCGCCAGCTTGCCCCGATATTGGCCTACGGCTGGGAGCAGGAAGAACATTTGCCGCACGCGGGCGCAAAACCTTACCGTTCGGTTTTCCAGTATTTTCTGGATGCCGGGTTCGGACGCGTTGCCCTAAACGAAAGCTTCCGGCTGCATAGCACTCAGGCCGCCTTTTTACAGGCTAATATCTACCGTCAGGACGGCATCCAGTTTCATTCTCGCCAGCAAAAACGCCTGCCCGATTTGCGATTGACGCTTGACGATGGGGAGTTAAATCTTTCCAAACAAAGTTCTACTTTTGCTAATTCTCACGCTTCCCAACCCTCAATTCCTCTAACTCGCAACTCGCAACCCGCAACTCGTAACTTATTAACCGACCACCGACCACCGACCACCGACCACCCTGCTTCGTCAATCGTAAATTTTGTGCGGGCCACCCTTGACCCGGATTACCCAATTGTTGTGATTGAACATAACGAAGCTGGTTCGCAACAATATAACCCGGTAGAAGTGGAATTATTAACCCCGCTTATAATGGCCGCGACCAAAGAACTGGGGCTGGATGGTGTAAACGGTATCGGGGTAGTAGTGCCGCACAGCGCCCAAAAAGCGATTTTGCGGGATAGATTTCCGGCTCTGGCAAAAGTGAACGCAATTGACACAGTAGAGCGGTTTCAGGGCGGCGAACGCGATTTGATTATTGTTTCGACTACCGCTTCTGACCCGGATTATGTGGCGGCAGAAGCCGAGTTTTTGCTCAGTCCCAACCGTTTTAACGTCGCTTTATCGCGCCCGCGCTGCAAACTGATTGTGATTACCTCGCGAAGTGTACTGCAATTTGTGAGCGCGAGGCTGGAATTGTTTGAGCAAGCCCAACTCTGGAAAAGATTAGCGGCGGTTTGCGGTGAGCAACCACTTTGGACAGGCAGGCCGATTAAGCCGCCCGCCAATCTGGATTTACAGGTGAACGTTTTCGGGCATAAAGGCGTTTAGCTTTGGGCCAGTTTTGGTTTAATCCCCAAAACTTCGGCGTGTTGTTGCAAAGCGGTTTTGATATGGGTATCCCAGTAATCCCAGTCGTGGCCGCCGGGATGCTCGGCGTAAGAATGGGGTAGCTTGATTTCTTCGAGAA
>JBBQGP010000048.1:0-30853 GCA_038323095.1 Chloroflexia bacterium
TCAATCAGCAAGGCCGCTTCCCCGTCCGGCCCGGTAACTTCGGGCAAGCTGGAAGTATTGGAAGTTACCAGAGGCGCACCCGCCGCCATCGCTTCCAGCGCGGGCAAGCCAAAACCTTCATAAAGCGAGGGATAGGCCACTACTGCCGCCCCCTGATACAAGGCCCGCAAATTGGTATCGGCCACTTTACCCGGCAGCAAAACTTGTCCGGCCACTCCGGGCTGAATTTTCTCGGATTGAACCATTAACCCATACTGGCGGGCCAGTTCCAGCAAACGCTCGTATTCCCCGCCCCATCCCGGCTTACCCGCGATTACCAGCACTGGCTTTATATCCGTATCGGGGTGATTTTTGACCAGCGCGGCGTAAGCCTCCAGCAAGCGGGCCTGATTTTTGCGCGGCTCGATTGTGCCAACCGTCAAAATGTAGGGTTGTTCGCCCAACCCGTACTTTGCCAAAAATTCGCGCCGTTCACTCTCTGCCAAATCTTCAAAGTAAGTTGGGTCAGAAACGCCAAGCGGTGTTACCCGAACTTTATCGGCGATGCTTGGGCCAAGCCAGTTAATCAAATCCACTTTGGTATTTTCAGAAATGCCAATAATTCGGGCGGCTTTTTGGGCGCAAATCCGCAGGGCAAAGGGCAAGTAGAGGCGATTGTAACGGCTATGGAACTGGGGATAAAGCACGGTAGACAAATCGCATACGCTAATAACCGAAGCGGCCCGGAGCGGTGGTGCGATATAATCCAGCCCGTGAAAAATATTTGTCCCAGCCACTGGCAAAATCTGAGCGTCGGCCTTGCGCTTCAAAAAATGCCTTAGCAGCAGATTTACCCGCCAGCGTTTATTGCTAATCGTTAGGGCGCGGTGCGGCAACCCGGCCAGTTCGGGCGCAAGTTTTAATTGCTGAATTGGGGCGGGGCTGGTATAGAAAAAATTGTAGCTCACTTCCGGCGAATTTTGGGCTACCAGAGCTTGCGCCAGTTGCACCTCATAACGGCTAATCCCCGCTCCCTGCTGCACCGCCGCCGATAAATCCAGACAAACTTTTAGCACGAATTTGACCTTTCAAGGGTTTAAATCTTGTTCTTTACTAAAACCAGCAATTAGGCTAAAAAGTTTGTCAAGAGTTTTTTCGTCAGTATAAGGGTTAAGCAGCACCGCCCTTAACCAACGCTGCCCTCGATATAGGGGTAATGACAGGAAGAAGTGATTTTGCAACAGATGTTGCTGCAAGCGGCTGTTCCATTCGTCCCACTTCTCAACCATAAGCCATTCCGGTTCTGCCCGGAAGCAAATTAAATTGGAGTCACATTCTCCGGCCAGTTTCAGGTAAGGCCGAGCTTTAACTTGCTCCACAAAGTAATTCGTTAGTTCAAAACTCCGATTGATTAAGCCGGTATAACCTTCCCGGCCAATATGCTGCAAAGTTAGCCATAACTTCAAAACTTCAGCGTGCCGCGTACCCTGTACCCCTAGCTCGCCCAAGTTGGTAAAACCCTTTGTGTCGGCCATATAGGGCGCACCTACTCGGAAAGTTTTTTCCAGTAAACCAAAGTTTTTGAAAAGAACCATAGCACAGGTTTTTGCAACGTAAAGCCACTTCTGAGGGTTAAAAGTAATTGAGTTAGCATGTTCAATACCAGCAAGTTTATTTTGGTGCAAGGGAGAAAGCATTATAGCTCCCCCGTAAGCCGCATCCACATGTAACCATAACTTGTACTCCTGGGCAATTTGGGCAATTTGGGCAATTGGGTCAATACTCCCGGTGGTAGTGGTACCCGCAGTTGCTACAATGCAAAAAGGATATTCTCCCTGTTTTAAAGAGTTTTCAAGCTTTACCTTCAAATCTTGCGTATCCATTTGAGAATTTGCATTTGTTGCTACTTTAACTACAGCTTTAGTTCCAAGTCCCAATAGCATTGACGCTTTTTCCAATGAAGCATGGGCAACTTCCGAAGCAAAAATGACTGGTTTACTAGAAAGGTTGATTATACCTTTCTCCAGGCTCTCAAAGAAGTAGTTGCGGGCAACAGCCAGAGCTTCCAGGTTTGCTAAAGAGCCGCCACTGGTCATCACACCTCCTGCCAATTCACCTAATTCAAATAAGGTGGCAAATTCTCTGGTAAGGAGAGTTTCCAGGCGAGCAAAAAACGGAGCCATTTCGAGGCTTAACATATTATTGTTCAAGGCACTGCTGGCGAATTCGCCGAGGATTGAGAAAGTAGCAGGTAAACTGTCCATATGGCCGATGTAACCGGGTAGCCCTGGATTCATAGCAGAGTCCATCGCCAGTTGCAAATTCTCCAAAATCCGATTTTCGCCAAGAGCAGTATCAGGAAATAAAGTTAAACTATCGAAATCGGGTAAGGAAGAAGGCAGGGGTGCGCGACTGGCAGCACTTCCAAGCATATCAAAAACTTGTTCAAAAACTTTCTTGGACAAGGCTAGAATCTGTTCTTGATTAGTACCAAATGGGTTAGTAAAAGCTGTTAGGGGTAGTTCAGTATTTTCCATAAATTATCTTCATCTTCCTGAAATATAAATTAGCTTGATTATTAGCAAATAACACATATGTATTTTATAGTATATTTTCATTCTAATACTACTGGCCCGCCACGTGCGTTTTTAGTGCTGAAAATTCTTGGAACTCAAAACTTGTCCGTAAAGTTCGAGGTGTTGCTGGGCGATGGCGGGCCAACTGAATTGCTGGGCGAATTTCTGCCCATTTTCGGCTAACCTCTGGCGTAAAGTTTCGTTGGCTAACAAAGTTTTGAGGGCTTCGGCCAGAGCTTGCGGATTTTCGGCGGGGACTAGCCAGATGTTTTCGCCCGAAACTAGCCCTTCTCCTTCCAGTGGGTACGCCGGATGAGTGGTTATGACGGGGGCAGCGTTGGCAAGGGCGGCCTGTAAGGAAGTACGGCGCAAGGACACCCCATCGCTAAAGGGCAATACTACCAGCGTAGCACTTTGCAGGCAAGCCGCTACCGCCATATCATCCACAAAACCTGTCCATTTGACCGAATTTTGTAAATTGTGAATTTGTAGCAAAGCATCAATTTGATTATAATAATTTTGGTAGCTGGCATCCTGCGCTTTAGGTTCGGTGATGAGCAAAAGTTGAGCTGGCGGGTCAAGTTTGGCAAACGCCTCGATTAGAGTATGCAAACCCTTTGCCGGGCTGACAAAGCCAAAATAAGCGATTACCGGGCCATTCGTCGCAATCCCCTGGGCTTGCCGCCAAATTTTCGGGTTTTGCTGGTATTCTGGCGGCGTGCTGCTGCCAATATTGGTGCTGAGTGGAATATATTCGAGCTTTTTACCCAACAATTTCAAAAACCGCAGCGAATACAAAGTTTCCCGGCTAACCCCGATAATCCCGTTACTAAACAGGGCCATCAGCCAGATGCGGGTTTTGCCCAAAATTCGGAAGGTCTGGTACTCGTGAATAGTCAGCACGCGGGCCGGAGCAGGAAATCGCCGGACAAGGGCTTGTAACCAGATAAAAAAAGGTAAAAGCGTAATAGCCGGATGGCGACCATACAGGGCGGTTGGATATTCGATATGTACCACATCAGGGCGATTGCGATTGAGCCAACCCAGAACTTGCCGGAAAGTGGGCCAATCCCAGCGTTCTACCAATCCAACTAGCCTGTAATTCTGCCCGTCTTTTGGTTGAGCCTGATTTGAAGTTAATACCGTGAATTCAAAATTTTTGTCTTGACCCTGATTTACGGCATCAACCAGTCCCTCCATTAGCCGAGCGGTATAATCGCCAATCCCGCAATGAACTGGCGGGAAAGTGCCACTAATTATACAAATTCTCCGGGTCATCCCTTCAGAACCAGCCATAGCACCCGCCCGTAAGTTTTCAGTAATTCGATTCGATGTTTACGCTTTTGAGGATTTGATACAATTAGCAAGATTACAAGTGCCAATATTTTGCCCAATGCTACTACCTCCGCCCCAAGCTTGTAGCCTAGCAGTTTGAGCCAGGAATAATGCTTGTGGTAGAAACGCAATTGGCCCTTGTATAGCCATAAAATACGCTGGTACGGCACTTTTTGGGAGCTTTGCCCGCCCAGATGAATTAGCTCGGCTTGCGGCACAAACCAGATCTGCCAATTTACCTTGCCAAAACGGTAACACCAATCCATTTCTTCGGCATAAAAAAAGTAACTTTCGTCCATTGGCCCGACTGCCGCGCAAGATTCCTGCCGCACCAGCAAACTAGCCCCGGTCAGCCAATCTACTTGTCGTAATTCGGTGTGTTCGGATTGGGCGGCGTAATTTGGCAAAACTTTGGCGTACAGAGTGGGCCAGCGCATTAATTCAAGCTGATTAATAAAATCCCCGTAAGGGCCAGGAAAATCCCGGCAGGAAGTTTGCAAACTGTGGTCAGCGTTCAGCAGGCGCGGCCCGGTTACGCCAGCTTTGGGATGCTCTTGCATAAAATCCAGCAAAGGTTTGAGCGAATTTTCCAATACAATTGTATCGCTATTGAGCAGCCATAAATAGCTCAGATTGCTCTGTCCCAAAACCTGATTATTGGCGGCGGCAAATCCGACATTGCGCTCGTTCATGATTAGCTGCACCTGTGGAAACTGGCGGCGCACCATCGCGGCACTGTCGTCCGCCGAAGCGTTATCTACTACCGTTACAAGCAATTCAAAATTGGGCGGCAATTGAGCTGGAACAAACTTGAACAGGGAATTCAGGCAATCTTCCAGCAAGCCGCGTGTGTTCCAGTTTATAATGATAACTTGCACACCGGGTCGGATTTGCTGTTGGGAAAGCACTAAAATACCTCAACTTCCAACGGCGGCTTTTGGGGGTCAGCCAAAGGTTCATGCTCGTGCATGGAATCGGGATGCTCGGCCTTGTAATGCAGTTCCCACAATTTGGCTCGGTATACAAAGCCATAGAAAAACATTAGCATTGACAAAACAAAGCCGTGTGAGCCGTATTTGTAGCACTTATACTGAAAATACATAAGAAAAAAGCGTTTGAACGAAGCCAGCAGGGTATTGAGCCAGCCGTGACGTTTGCCTTTCGCCAATTGTTCGTGGGCCTCGTAAGAAGTGTACTTGTTCAGCTTTTTGATGTAGCTGGCAATATCCAGATGCGAAAAATGCAGCAAACCGCCATCCAGCCGCCCATGCAGCCCCTCAAATTGGGCTTTGTCATGTATATTTGACGACCAATGTGCTTTTTCTCGCCTTAATAGTCTAGGGAAAATTTGGGCGGTAGAATTGCCGTAATCAATCCAGCGTCCGAACATAAAGTCAGGCCGCCAGACGCTGTAAGCCCCGTAAGCTTCGTTCTGGTTGCCTCTGGCTAAAACTTTGTGGGCAATTTCCTGTTTTAATTTTTCAGTTATCAGTTCATCGGCATCTACCACCAAAATCCAGTCTTTGGTAGTTTGATCGAGAGCAAACTGGCGGCCAGCTTCAACATATCCAGCATTTTTAATAACAAAAACTTTGTCTGTATATTGCCGAGCAAGCTCTAGGGTTTTGTCAGTGCTTTCCATATCTACCAAGATTATTTCATCGGCCCAGCGCAAAGCCTCCAGACATTTCTCTATATTCTTTTCTTCATTATAAGTTTGGACAATCGCCGAAATAGTGGCTCTATCCGGGCCAATCAACTGGTCTAATTTCTCTGGTCCGGCCACCGCTTCATGCTGGTTGATGCTATCGGGGTGGGCGGCCTTGTAATGCAATTCCCAGATTTTGCAGCGATACACGAAAGTGTACATTGCCATCAGCATGGTCAGCACAAAACCGTGTTCGCCATCGTGGTAAGCCTTGCCCTTGAGAAATATATTAGGAACTTGAAAGAGCGTAGCTACCATAGTATTAGGCCAGTTATATTTGCCGCCCTGCTCGTAGCGGTGCTGAGCTTCCGAAGAAGTATAAGTGTTAAGTTTGTTGATAAAGTTGGATATTTCCAGGTGGGAGAAGTGTAGTAAAGGGCCATCCAGCACGCTTAACGCTCCAAGTGGCACACGTGGCACATAATGCACTTCTGACCCCCAGCTAACTTCACCTTTTTTTAGCAGCCGTCGGACGTATTGTTGGGGAGAACCCCAATAACCATATTTAACCCAGCGTCCAAATATATAATCATCAATAGGCAACACATAAAGCAGAATTTCAGTGCCTTTAGGCTTAGATGTTCTAAGGTGTACATTATCGTCAGGCACTATGAATTCGATCGGCTTTTTGTCGGTCAGGACTGTATCAATAATCATTTGCTTGAGCTTTTGGCTAACTCTTTCGTCCGCATCTACCACCAAAATCCAGTCTTTGGTAGCTTGATTCAGCGCAAACTGGCGACCAGGCTCAACATATCCAGCATTTTTAATGCTAAAAACTTTATCGGTATACTCGCGGGCAATTTCGACGGTTTTATCGGTGCTTTCCATGTCTACCACGATTAGTTCATCGGCCCAGCGCAAAGCATCCAGACAAGCCGCAATATTTCTTTCTTCGTTATAAGTTTGGACAATAGCGGTTAGTTCCAGCCGTTTGTTACTCATATTCCTGAACTTTCCTTGAAATTAACTACGACAAAAATAACGTAATTTAGCGGCCAGAGTCGGTTTCAGATTTTGGGCTAATTCTAAATCTGACTTATCAAAAGGTTTTAGCACCAGCAAGCTGGTTATTAGAATAGCTCCGAAAGCAATTGAACCAAATATTAACCCTGCCAAATGCGAATCGATTAACGATACAATCCCGAAAGTAGTGACACTTGCCAACCCTGCCGCGCCCAATATCTTACCTAAAAACAACAAGGGAAAATCCTGAATAATATCCCTAACCAGCAACAGTTCCACTACGTGCAAGCTGACATTTGCCAGCCCGGTGGCAACAACCACGCCCAATGCCCCAAAAGCTGGTACTAAGGCCAAATCAAGTATAGCATTGACTATACTGAAAGCAATTCGCCAGGGCAAAACCTTGTTTTGCCGACTTAGGGTAAGTATAACGCTTGTGGTGCTTAAGGCACTGAGGCAAATAGAAACACAGGTAGAAAAAGTATAAATGTAAACAAGCGGCACTGCCGGGTTATAGCGGGTGGTAAAGAGAAGCGGTATCAGGACTGACGCTATACTAACCATGCCTATCATAACTGGTAACATGCTGAGTAAGCTGAGTTTATAATAGTAGTTAAAATAGCGGCTTAGTCCGGCTTTCCCTTTTTCAGTTTGAACGCTGGATAATACCGCAAGGCTGGAAGTGTTCCAGCCCGTAATCAAGGTCTGCACTCTGGTCAGTATTAAAACCGTCAGGGTGTAATAGGCTACCTGATTGGGGTCTTTGAGTACAAAGGCTAAAACAATTATATCGAACTGGCCGGCCAGTATGTAAGTGAAAAGACTAATTATCCAGACATCACGGGCATATTTTACTATTGAATTTAGCACCTGCCGGGGAATAGCTGCCGCCTGACGTAGCTTAACGAAAGAAATTCCTCGCAGGTAAATCAGGATTTGGACTAGCTGGGTGAAAAAGATGAACAAGAGGGGTATCACAGGTTCTGGTTTGACCAGCCAGAACCAGCTAACCGTAACAATCAGTCCGGCCAGTTGGGTAAGCGAGCGCACTATAAAGGAAAGCTTTAGCTGCATACTGGCGATGGCATAGCTGTTGAGCAACTCGCTGATGTTGGAACTGGCGACGAGCAAGAGTAGCAGCCAACCCAACTGCCCGACCAGATTATTATTCGACCAGCTACCCAAAACAGGGGCAGCAATTAGCAAAACCAGGCCAGTGCCAAGACCAGTCAGCAAACGGAGCAGTAAAAAGGCTTTAAGAATATTAAATTGAAAAGGGTTTTCGGCGGCGCGGGCTTCCGCGAAATAGCGCATTAAAGTATCGGAAAGCCCAAAGCCAAGCAGGGTAGTAGCCAGCGTCGCGATATTTAGCATAGTTGAGTAAGTGCCATAATCGGCGTTACTCATTAACCTGATAATTAAAAAACTGTATAACAAATTAAGGCCAATATCGCCAATTCGCCCTATCTGACCCCAGATGATGCCTGAAAAAATACTGCTATGCGCTGGTTTAACGGTATCTCCCAACTTCAGCTTCTCCTGTGGCCCATAAATCAACTGGCGGAGCAGCATCCTACAAGAGATATGGGCATTCCTGTAGGATGTGGCTCTGCCCATTGATTTTACCTCATCTAAATCAACTGGCGGAGCAGCATCCTACAAAAGATAGGGGCATTCCTGTAGGATGTGGCTCTGCCCATTGATTTTTGACTAGGCACAATTCCCTGTAGGATGTGGCTCTGCCCATTGATTTTACCCTGCAAAAATCTAGCCCTGATAAAACAGGCTTTTAGCTCGAAACGAGTATAACGGTTGAAACTATGGCTGTAAAGTAGCCCTTTTGGACTGCTTGACTTAGCCTTGATAATCTTATTATAATATTCGTTG
The DNA here is from genome assembly GCA_038323095.1 of Chloroflexia bacterium. Lineage (GTDB taxonomy): Bacteria > Chloroflexota > Chloroflexia > Chloroheliales > Chloroheliaceae > L227-5C. The sequence goes on from JBBQGP010000048.1 coordinate 8,452, forward strand.
CAAACCTCTAAAAGCAGCATCACTTATCTTTTTCAGGGGAAACGGTGGATTTATCTATTTGTGTGGCCGGGTATAATTCCAAAGCTTTTCTGGAACAATGCTTTGATTCTATTTATAATTCCGAAAAAGATTCTAACCTCACTTTTGAAATAATTTTTATTGACGATGCCAGCCGTGATGCCAGTCTGGATTATGTGCGCCAGAAATTCCCGCAAATAATAACAATTCAGAATGAATTTAATCAGGGTTTTGCCCGTACCAACAATAAAGGGATTGCTTTGAGCAAGGGCCGCTATGTGCTGCTGCTCAATGCCGATACCGTTACTAAAAGCGGGGCTTTATCTGCGCTGGTAAATTTTATGGACGAGCATCCAGAGGTGGGGGCGGCTGGCCCGCAATTGCTCAACCCGGATAATTCCTTGCAACCCTCTGGCCGGAGCTTTCCCAAGCTTGGTACTTTACTATCGGCGATGTTCAAAAAGGGCCAGCAACAATATTTGACCGCCGGGCGCGATTACTCCAAAGTTACCCGGATAGATGAAGTTTCGGGGGCGGCGATAATCGTGCGGCGCGAAGTGCTGGAACAAATCGGCGGGCTGGACAAACGTATTTTCCTTTATTATGAAGATGTAGACTGGTGCTACCGTATCTGGCAGGCGGGCTGGCAAATTTATTATGTCCCGCAATCCCAGATAATTCATTACGGCGGGCAGTCTACCGCCCAAATCGGGCTACGGATGCAACTAGAGGATACCTGGAGTACCTATTATTACTTTCGCAAGCATCACGGCTGGCGCGGCGCATTGGGCGCAACCACTTTGTTTGTAGTCCGCGATGTCCTGGTTTTCTTGCTGCGTCTGGCTCAGTTTGGGTATCTACGCCTGCGTTTTGGCAAAAAATCTGCCGAAAGAGCCGAAAGGGTCAGGCAAGCCGCCAGTATTGCCCTCAAACGGCTGGCTTTTTCGCTGCGCTACTGGCCGCAGGGAGTATCAGCCAGAGGAGAGCGCAAGAATCTGCCGTTTGTACCAGAAGAAGGCTGAGAAGGGGTGATAGCCTTATGCTTTTGAAAGCCCCTAATTCTTTTTCCCTTTGAACAAACTATAAAAGCAAAAACCCGGCGAATAATTGCCGGGCTTTTACAGGAATGAATGATTGCTGTGGTAGCTTGTCAGTAGAGAATTTGGTTATTAAGACGATATAAAAGCGTTGTCAAAGCGATACAAAGACGTTGTTAAGACAGTGCTAAAGCGATGAAAAAGCGTTGTTAAGACAATACTAATGCGATACAAAGACGTTGTTAGGGCCAGAGTGCGACTGTATCAAACGTTGATGTAGTTGTGCAAGACGAAAGCGACGACTGTGTTAAAACGTTGATATAATTGTAGTGAAACGATACAGAATGTTGTCAAATCGATGCTGGAACGGTGTAAAGGCGGAAGCTTTGACGTTGTTAGAAGTGAGTGTGTTGTCCTCTCTACCTACCATTTATATTATAACCTACCTGTATTAAGTTGAAATAAAGCTGGTATTACGCCACTGTTACGAAAACATTTTAACTTACCAGAAAAAAGACTGCCGGAATTGGGTTGGTTTCGGTAAGTGATGCCGCTTCCCCTGTAGGATGCTGCTCTACCAGTTGACTTTTAACCAAAAAATCTATTGGCGGAGCAATGTCCTGCAAGGGTTGTCGGTTGTCGGGGGGAACAGGGTTGCGAGTTGCGGGTTGCGAGTGTTTTCACCACAGAGGACGCAGAGGAAGTAACAAGTAGCAAGTAACAAAGAAAGCCGGGAACATTCCCCAACTTGCAACTCAAAACTTTCTTACCGACAACCTTTCTCCAATCGTCAATCGTCAATCGCCTGGGGTTAAAACCCCAGTCTAAAAAGGCTGAAGTACGCTAAAAGCGCACTAAAACTAATCTCACCACCTGCTTAAGAGTGACCTAGCCCTGCTCCTTGTTTTAGGTCAGGTACGTTACCTAACGCTAAAACTAATCTCAGCCACCTGCTCAAGAGTGACGTTAGCTCAAGGCTCGGATTAGGGCCGTCAATGTCGGGCTAAAACTAGCCTCAGCCACCCGCTTAGGAGTGACCTTTAGGTTACTTTCGCCTTTTTAGTTTGGGCTTTTAGCCCCAAGCCCATTACCCAAACTTAAAACTTAAAACTTAAAAATGTATCCCAAAGTGTATCGCTGTTTGTATCGCTAACATGGTTGCACAGGTAGAATTTTGTGATTTAATTAAGTTACGTAGACTTATTTTATTAAATTTCGTTTTGCTATAGATAAGCAGAAAAAAGAGCGATGACATGCACACCGCTTCCTACTTTGATGAAAAACCACTAAGGGTTTACACTCTGGGCCGCTTCGAGATTGAGCAAGGCGCAAGAGTAATCGAGAGCCAGCACTGGCGCAGTCTCAGAGCAAGTAGCCTCTTCAAGATTTTGCTAAACCGACGTAATTTTCAGGCCGGGCGACAGGAAGTGGCCGAATTGTTGTGGCCGGAACTTGATTCTGACCGGGCCGCCAATAACTTGCATCAGGCGGTGTACCAGCTTCGCCGCTTGCTTGAGCCAGATTTGGAAAAAGTGGGAGCTTCGGTTTACCTCAAAAGCGAAGGTACAAAACTTCAGCTAAACCCGGCCCTGGTTGAATGGGTAGATTTTAAGGAATTTCAGCGAGTTTGCCAGCAAGCCCGGCTCGGCAATAATGCCGCTTTGTACGAACAGGCCGCCGCCCTTTACAATGGTGAATATCTGCCCAACGACTTATACGAAAACTGGGCGATTTACCAGCGCGAAATCTTGCAACAGGAGTGGATAAATCTTTTGTTCGAGATGAGCGAGCTTTATCAGGCGCAGGGGCAAATTGACCGCTATCTGCAATGCTTGCACCGTATTCTTGAGGCCGATTTCTCGCAGGAAAAAGCGGTACAACTGCTAATGCGTTCGCTGGCCGAGAGCCGCCGTAATCAGGAATCCCTTTCGCTTTATCATAATTTTGCCGACAAGCTCCGGCAGCGTTTGAATATCGAGCCGCTCCCGGAAACCCGCGACTTGCAGCAGCAAATTGCGCGGGGATTTTCCAGCCCCGCTTCTGTCCCTTCGCCTGTTCCGGCTTTTCTCGCGCTTGAGGCTGCCCCCAATTTTAATTTGACCAAAATTAGTTCTGCCAAAAATTCGCCTGTACTCCGGCCAGAGCCTGTTACCGGGCGCAAGTTCGAGCAGCAAGTCTGGCAGCAAAAACTGGAAATTGGGCAGGGCAGCTTTACTATTTTGCTAGGCGAGGCCGGAATTGGCAAAAGCTGTTTGCTGGATTTTCTGGCGCAACGCAGCCTCGAAAGCGGCTTTGAGGTTATCCGGGTGAATTGCGGGATAGAAACCGAAGCCCGCTTTTTTGATATTTTTAATGAAATTTTGAACAGGTTGAGCCGCAAGCGTCCGCTAGTGTTGGCTCTGGACAATCTGGAACTTCTGCCCGCCCAGGCTTTGCGCTTGCTCGAAAGCTTGCTGGATAACCCCCAAACAGCGGCCTTGCTGGTAATCGCGGCTCTGCCTTCCAATTCTTCCGAAGTTGGGCGTTATGCCGAACTCAGCCAACTGGTACACCGGGTAATGAAGCAGCCCCAGGCTATCTGGCGATTGACCCGGTTAGCCAAAAGCGAAATCGGTGAAATGTTGGCGCAATCGCTGGGACAAAAGCCCAATCCGGCTTTGGTCGAAACAATTTACCAGATGGCCCAGGGCAACCCGCGCCTGACCCTCGAACTGCTGGAAGGCTGGCGGGAATGTCAGTTGCTAATTTTGCACGAAAACCAGTGGCAGCTAATGGGCGAAGAAAGCGGGTCGCAATTGCCCGCGACCTTGATTGGCTATATCCGGCAAGCAATTATCAGCCGCTTGAGCCAGCCCGCCCAAATTTTGCTCAAGCTGGCGGCCTTGATTGGCCCTTGCTTTGGCTTCCAGATTTTGCGCGAAATTGTGCTTTACCGCAACGATGGGGCGGGCTGGTGGATTGAGCTGGACAAGACCCAGCTTGGCCCGGCTTTGCTGGAAATTACCGAATGTGATTTGGTACAGGAACAGGGCGAGAATTTCTACTTTAAGTATCCCCTGCTGATGGAAACGCTTTGCGCCAGTTTGTCATATAACCAGCGTTTATGCTGGCAGGAAGTTATCGAGTGGGCTAAACACCGCAAAAAAGGCAAGACCCCGATAGAAAAGAACCCGACTTATGCTAAAGTATGAGGGCCAGAACCCGGTTTACATTGAACTTGCGCCCAATCAGGCTACTCAAGCGACCCTGACTTTTATTAACGAGAGCTTGCAGATTGATACTTTTAGCCTGTCGCTTGAGCCGGACGGCAATTTCGAGGCCCGACCTGTGCCGGAAAACTGGATTAGCTTTAGCGAAACCCGCTTTGTGTTGCGCCCGGTATTGGTGGGCAGCCGGGTTAGCGAAAGCGAAAGCCGCCAGTCCGTCCAATTGCTGCTAATGCTGCCGGGTGAGGCTGAAGCCGGAACTTATAGCGGCACGATTTTGGTGACGGCTGGCTCTAACCCGGCTAATCGCCAAACTGTCCCCTTGCAGGTAGTAGTTTCGGAACTGGAACAGCAAAATTTGGAGGTTTCCCCACCCGAAAAAACTTCACGCCGTAGCCAGGAATATTATCAAATAACTCTCCGTAACGATGGCAATGCCCGCCACTTGTACCCGGTTTACGCTGAGGATAGCGATAACGATTGCCAGTTTGAAATTAACCCGCCCGAAGTGCTGCTTTTGCCGGGACAAGCCGCGCCCCTAACCCTGAAAGTCCGCCCGCGCCACCGCAATTGGGCCAGCAAGCCAGTTAGCTATGATTTTATGGTGAAGCTGGAAGGCTTCCCGCAGGAAACCCCGGCCCGTTTTGTCCAGAAATGCGCTTTGCCGCCAATTTTTTGGCTAAAGCAGCACTGGGGGCGTTTAATGATGCTGGTGGCGGTGCTAATAGGTCTGGCGACGGCGGCCTATCTTTTTCTGGGTAATCGCAATGCCCCAATGGTGCTATCCGAGTGCGGGCCAGCCGCTACCCGCAAAATTAGCGTAGTTAGCAACGACGAAACAACCACGATTGGGGTTGGGGCGGCGGGTGGCTCTTTGCAATTCAAGGATGGGGTTTTACCTTTCCAGACCGTAGCAACGCTAAAGGCTTCCGAAATGCCCGGTATTTTTGCCAGTCTGGTTTCAGTTTCGCCGGATGGTCGTCGGCTGGCTTATGTAACTTCGGATACGCGCAGTGCGGGTCTGACTTTGAACGGGGCAAGCATCTGGGTGGTGGATTTTGATGTTAGCCCGCCCAAAACCCGTCAGGTGGCGACTATACCGAGTGGCTTTTGGCCGATTGCCCCGCTCTGGTCGCCCAATGGTGAGACGCTGGCTTATTTTCAAAGAGCCGAAGCTAATAAAGCCGCTCCTCCTACGGTTAATGTCACCGTTCCCGTTACCGCGACTATCGCTGCTCCGGCTCTGGCAACGACTTTGCCCGGCAAGCTGGATATTTTCACCGCCCAAATTGGCGATAGCAGCAGTAGCGAAAAGCTGAAGGCGATACCAGTTCCCTCCAAAGAATTTCAACCCGGCAAAGTTTACCAGCCCGACCTCAAAATGTTTTATGGCGACAGTACCAGAGTTAGCTGTTGGAGCAAGGATAGCCAATCTTTGATATTTCAGGGGCGGCCCGGCTCGGACGATACCAATTTTTATCAGGTAAACCCCAAAACTGGCGATACTTTGCAATCGGATAAAGCTCGAATTAACCCGGTCAGTATTAAAAATCCCGAAAGCAATCAGGCTAAAGTCGCCCAAAATGCAACCTTGCGCTTTAGCCCGCCAATTCAGCCGATTGCCAATAATTGTGCGGTGCGGCAGCCTTTTAGCCAGCTTGACCCGGATTGGGCCAGCTTGCCTTTAAGTCGTAATCCGGGCGAAACCGGGCAGGTCGGGACTTACGGCTGTGCGCTGGTCAGTCTGGCGATGGCTTTTAACGTGTACAGTTCGGGCAATAATGCCTTTAGCCCTGCCACCCTGCTTAACAATTGTTCGCCCAATACGGCCTTGTTTAGCCCGCTCCGGCCTGTTTACTGGAACACGATTTATAATTGTTCCAATAATCAGGTGCAAAATAGCAGCTATAGCGAGTTTAGTTGGGCCGGTCTGGATAAAGCGTTGGGGAGTGGCCCAGCTTTGGTGGGCTTATTGGGCGGGCCAACCGGCAGTCATTATTTGGTGGTGACGGGGGGGGGCGGTAGTCAAAGTGCCGATAATTATAGCGTGGCTGACCCCTGGGACGGCTCGACCTATAAAAGTTTGGGCTATTTTTTGAATATTGGCTACAAGCTTAATTCACTGGTAGCTTTTAGCGGGGGTAATCTGGATTGCCGGACAGCCAGCCCTAACAGCGATTTAGCCCCGAACGTTAGCGGCGCGACCAACGGCCAATTATCCCAAATCCCCTTGAACTTGACGATTAGCCTTAATCCGAGTACGCCAATTTCAACTTTTCTGAGCTATAGCCCGCGCCAGAATAGTCCCGGCGCAATTAGCGAAACCGAAAATTTGAGTTCGGGCCAGAGCTTGACCAAAGACTTTACAAAGGAAGGCATTTACCTGATTACCGCCGAAAACCGGGCGACCCCCCTGTTTTCCTTTACAATCGACCAAACTGCCCCGGTTATCAGCCATACGATTATCGGCACTAAAGCGGCGACGGGTGACGGTTATTCTTCGGCGGTAGAAGTTAAGTTAGTTGCTCAAGATACCCTGAGCGGCGTTCGCAAGCTGGAATATCTGGATGTAACATCGGGCAACCCGGATTGGCAGGAATATAACAGTGATAGCACCAATACTATCCTAAAATTTAGCCTGGACAAAAATACTGTGTCCAAAGATTACCAGATTTTTTACCGGGCGATTGATGGGGCGGGCAATTTGAGCCAGCAGCAGGAAATTAACTTCCGGCTGGTGCAGCCGCCTTCGCCCAATGGCATTACCGCCACGGCTGGCCCTGCTCCGACTACTGTCGTTAAAACCGTTGCGCCACCGCCACCACCGCCCCTGCCAACCAATACGCTTGTGCCAGTGATAGTCGGGCCACGGGCCACCCCGACGCTTGCCCCTACGCCCACTTTTACGCCTGTTCCGGCAACCGCAACGGTGGTTTCGCGCCCAACGACGGTGGTTACGACTGTTGCGCCAGTGGCAGTGCCGACCAATACTCCCGCCCCGGTAACTCCAACCCCGACGGCTGGCCCAAAACCTTTGTTGGTGGTTTCGACTACCCAGTTAAATTTCGACCCAACCCGCGATACTTTGCCCTTAACTATTCTAAATCAGGCTACCACGGGTTCTTTGAACTGGAACGTGGTCGATAGCAACGATGTCAGGGCTAATCTGATTTTCGACCCGGTTAGTAGCGGTTCGCTTGCTCCGGGTGCATCGGTAGATTTGAACGTTCGGTTGAGGCAATTAAATTTTAATGATATTGCAAATCCTAATTTTAGCTTTAACATTAACTCTAATGGCGGTAGCCGGGTTGTGCAGGTGGCGATAAGCAAGCAGACTTTGCCCTTTGCCAGCTTTGTGATACCCAATACGGTAGATGCCAAAGTTATTCCAATTCAGCTAAATGTGAACGCGCCTACGGCAGCCAAGCCCGACCACGCCGCTATCTCGGTAAGTTATACCGATGCCAAAGGCAATCTGGTCAGCAAAATAGTTGCTCCGGCGGTCAAGCCGGACGCGGCGGGCAATTGGGTTTTTGAGCTGAATACCAGTCAATTGCCTTCGTTAAGTATTATTACCCTTAACGGCAAAATCTGCGTGGACGTGGCCGAAACTCCCAGCCGTTGCCAAAATTTTCTTGCGCCCCTAACCCTGACTTTGCCACTGGACGCGACCATTAACGCTTCGACCTTGCCCAATAGTACGGTGCTGACCGATACGACTACGATTAACATTAGCACACCTTCGGCCCGTGTCGACCACGTAGTCTTATCTTATGTAATCAAGAGTTCGCAGGTGGTTACGCTTACCGATGCGGGCCTGAAACCAGGTGCCGTTAATAACTGGAACATAACCTTTTCGACCCGCCCGATTACCCCAAGCGTGGCGACGGTGGAGGCTTTGAGCGGGATTGACCAGAATAATCAGAATGTGGAGCGTAATTCAGTTCAAATTCGGGGTTTGGCTTGTAGTAGTGTCGATGAAAGCTTTTGTGTTACTATTCCTGATACTAAAACGGTACGTAATTTAGTAACCTGGATAAATGGTGATGTTAGCTATGGCCTTTCTAATAATCAGGTTATAAATAGTGGCGATACTTTACCGTCTAATCTGCCACTGGTTATTTCGATGACCAACCTTACGCCAAACGTTAATCATATGTCGGTTTATGCCCAATACCAGGATGATATTTTTGGCGGGAAAGGCCCGGCCCGACTTTCCACTCGTGCGCTACCCGTGGCCCAGCCCAACGGCACTTTTGCGGCTTCGTATAGCTGGAATACCGAAGGGTTGCCACCCCAGGCCGGGATAAAGCTAAGTGCTTTCGCCTGCTATACCGCCGACGATAGTTTGTGCATCCGGCAGGGTGAGCCTTTGACCAATTTGAGGATTGCCTTCGCCCAGCCTTATTCGATTACCGCCGTTAATCAGGCTCAGGTATTACCAGTAAACGCCAGTTTTGGAAGCGGTGCGCCCTTCCTGCTAACTGTCAAGGATAAAAACGGCTGGCCCGTCCACAGCGTAACGGTAGCTTATGCGGTTAGCTGTGCCAGTGGCGGGCCGTGCGGTGGTTTTTTCAGTCCCACTAACCCCGCCACCGTTACTACTGATATTAGTGGTGTAGCAGTTCCGCCGGCCTTCCAAACTAATGCTGTTAGTAGCGGGGTTTATGCTGGCGGAAACATGAGTGCAGGTTTATATAGTGTAACAGCTACAGTAAATAAGTCGGTGGCGGGTACTGGTAGCGATTTGGTGGCGACCTATAGCCTTTGGAATAGTGATAGTCTGGTCAACCCCAGCTACGGTATCTACCCCTATCGCTATAGCACTCCGCCCGATTTCTTCAATTATATTAAAAATACGGCGGTGAATTTAGGCCCTACCAAGCCTGCCGGAACTAAATTTAGCTTGCTGGCCTTCTTATATTCGGCGGGAGTTGCGGCTACTAACGGTAATATGCTGTTTTACGCGCCCACAGATGCGAATGGGCCGGGTATAACTTCGTTTAGCCCGACCCCTGGGGTACTTTTTCCGGCGACGGTGGGCGCGGGTGGTAAAACGTTGGCCTACAATATTACTATTTTTAGTTTCTTTCAGGGGGTAAATTTAGCTCCTCTGGTAGATGCTACCACTAATTGTCGGGCCGGGAACTTTAATATAATTGCGGTATCCAATACGCCAATTCCAGTACCCCCTGCACCAGCAATACCAATTCCGGGCGTAAGCGGGTATTATTACCAACCTGCCGTTTTTAGTCTTAAGACTTTGCCGGATGTGCCGGATAATGCCAAATCGGAGGTGCTGCCCGGTTCAGGGGGGCAAGCGGCGGTAATCGGCGAAGGTTTTAACAAACGTTTGCAAGTGATTATCAAGGATGGCTGTGGCAACCCCTTGTCAGGGGTAAATGTGGCTTTCAAAGCTCCCAAAGGGGATGCAAACACGGCGGGCGGGGCTTTCGTGGTCAGCAATAATGCTTCACCCGATGCCATAGTATCAACCGATAGCAACGGGATTGCGGTTGCGCCGCTCCTGATTGCCAGAGGTAAAGAGGGGGCTTTTAGTGTTACCGTTACGGTTGCCAGTACGCCCGTAGTGTTGACTATTCCTTTAACTAATTTGCTTTAGATAGTTTCGAGTTTCAGGTTTTAGGTTTTAGGTCGATTGGTAGAGTAGTGGTGGTCTGCCCTGAAATGAATTTCGGGCTAGGAGACAGTAAGTTGGTTCACCGAAGGTGGGCTGTGCCAAAACCAACTGAGAATTTAGCTGAAGCGAGGTTGGGCAGAAGTCAACTGGCGGAGCAGCATCCTACAAGAAACCAGCCTCCCTGTAGGATGTGGCTCTGCCCATTGATTTTACCCAAACCTCTACTGGCGGAGCAGCATCCTACAAAAGAACGCGGCATTTACTTGTTACTTGTTACTTAGTTTCGTCGGGGAAAATACGGTGATTCAGAATTTAGACATAACCTTATCCAGCAAAGCGGTTCAGGTCGAGCCGGGCGAGAGTTTTACCCTGTCTATTACCCTGACCAATTACGGGGGGCAGGTAGACCGTTTTGAGTTAAGTTTGCCAAACCTGGATGCAAGCTGGTATCAATTCGATTACACCGAGATGCAGCTTTACCCTGACCCACCGGGTAACGAAGGCATAGTTTTGCTGCACCTGAAAATCCCGGCTACGGCAGTTATTGGCGAAATGTTCCCGGTTATTGAGGTGCGAAGTGACCTGGGCGGGCTGGCAATTCAACCTTTTCAGCTTATAGTTGCGCCGCCCAAAGGTCTAAAAGCCGAATTTACTTTAATACCGCCCCAGACTACCACAAACTTACGGCAGGCGCGTTACCGTCTGGATATTGTTAATCCTTTTAACTGGCCGCTTACCTACAAGCTGGAAGGACGTTCTGACCGCTCCGACATCAGGTTAAGCTTTATCCCCGAAACAGTAGAAATACCGCCACAAGGTCAGGCTGTCAGCTTGCTACAGACGAATTTGCCCTATCGCAATTATTACAAATCCGACCAATACTATAATATAGATATTCTGGCTAATACCGAAAAGCAGCTCGATACGACCCTGATTCAAACGCCGCTTTTCCCCTGGCTACGCAAATTGCTGCTAACTCCGGCCTTGCTGGGCTTGCTTTTCCTGCTGCCTTTGCTGCTGGTGGGTGGGCTAATTTTGTTTACGGTGCTGGCGGCCTTGCCCAAAGAAGAAGCTGCCCCGCCCCCCGGTGTTTGCTCGATTACTGATAGTGGCACGACGGCCCGGCTTTACGCCCGCCCGGACGGATTAACCGAAATTCTGGTGACAACACCCGGCAGCAGCAAGGCCCAATCGATTTTAACACCGCTGGCCCCTTCCGATAAATTGCCCGGTTTGTTTTCCAACTTGCTTTCGGTCTCGCCCGACGGCAAGAAATTGGCCTATGTTACCGCCGCTAACGAAGCGATGGACGAGGCTCTGATTTATACGATTGGCACGAATGGCGGCAGACCGCAGGCGGTTGCCAATATCAAAAGCGGGTTATGGCCGACCCGCCCGGTTTGGTCGGAAGATAGCAGCCAGCTTGCTTATACGGTTTTACCCCCGAATAATACTTCGCTGGAATTGCGGGTAGTGGATGCCAATGGCGGGAACGGGGCTACCCTGAAAACGCCGCCCCAGTTGACCCCGCAGCAATTTTATGGTTCGCCCAATCGGGATATTATTTGCTGGACAAAAGATAATTACAAGAAGCGAATTCTGGTACGCCCGCCCGCTTCCAACAAGCAATACGAAGTCAGCCTGACCGACAAAAACCGGGTTATTCCCGAATACGAAGCAACTCCTTTCCAGCTTAAGCCGCCTGCGGTAGCTGCTCCTGTCGCTTTCAAAGAACCGCCTTTGGCCGATTTGCCGCCCGGCGAATGTTTTGTACCGACTTTTAGCCAGCTTGACCCGGAATGGCGCAATGCCGCGATGAAGGGCAAAAACAACCTGAACGATAAAATCGGCGAGGCTGGTTGTGCCTTGACCGCTTCGGCAATTGTGCTGAATTATCTGGATAATGCCAAGCAGTTTAATAGCACGCCGGGTGCAGTGAATTCAATTTGTTTAACCGCTGAGGCTAACCCTTTCAGCTTCGAGCGAGCCGCCAGCCAGTGCAGCAAAAACGCAGTGCAGGGCCAAAAGCAGGATTTTTCGTGGGATAAGCTAAACGAAATCTTGCGGCAGGGTCGCCCGGCGATTGTCGGGCTGCTGGGCGGGCAGACCGGCACACATTATGTGGTGGTGCTGGCGGGAGGCAACGGAATTGCCTCGACCTATCGGGTGAACGACCCCTGGGACGGCACGAATTCTAAAAGTTTGGGAAGTTTTGTGGATAGCGGCTACCAGTTACGCTGGCTGGTCGATTACAATTTGGCAGGGGCAAAAGTTTGTACCCGTACCGACCCCAATAAATTTAGTGGGCCTTTTACTATCAGCCAGCCAACTGACGGGGCGATTTACACCAGACCGATTAACTTTAATTATGACCCGGCCAGCAAGGTTATCAGCAGCACCCTGTATGGCTTTGTGGCTGTCAAACCTTTGGCGACCCGCGAATTACAAAGCAATTTACTCGGCTTCCAGGCCCAGCCCAATACTACCCCGACTGTTCCCGGTACTACTCCTGCCCCGATTGTCCCGACGTTGGAACGGGGTCTAAATTTGAATAACGGCGATGCGGTTAGTCTGGAAGCGGCTTACCAGCTTACGATGGAAGATAATAATCCGGGTAGCGAAGCTTTCCGGCGTAGTGTCCGATTTATAATTGATTATACCCCGCCTAAAGTAGATTTAACCCTTGCACCTAATTTCTTTTCAAACGAGAATGGCCTCAAAGTCGCCCGTACACCTGTTACGATTGAGTTTAAGGCCAGCGATAATCTGAGTGGGATTGCCAGTATTGAGTATAGCCTTAGTCTTGCGCCAAATACTGATACTAACTGGCAAACTTATACCAATGATACCAGAGCTAAATCTTTTCCAGTGGAAGCACCGGGCCGCTATACCCTGAAATACCGGGCAACCGACGGGGCGGGCCTGGTTTCGGAAGAAAATAGCCTCGAATTCGTCTACACCAAAGATATTGCTATCCCAACGATTGCGCCCACTACTACCGCCGGAACTGCGGTAAGCGTGGTGCTAACCCCAACGGCGACCCCGACCCCAACCCCGCCGCCGGGTATGCTAACGGCTGCGCCAAATGTGCTGCTGTTCGATGCTTCGCAAACGCCCTTGACTATCAGCTTGAGCAATATCGGGCAATCGCCGCTGGATTGGGCCTTGCAGCCGCCAACCGATGCCGGGGTGGGTTTTCTGGATTTTGATAGTTTTGGCGGGACGCTTGGGCCGGGCCAAAATCAGGTAATTACGGTGCAGCTTCGCAACTTGAATTTTAGCAGCAAAGCGATTAGAACAACTTTCCCAATTCTTTATAACAATGGGTCTAAAGTAAATATTACGGCTACTATCAACCCGCCCCCGCCGCCAACAGTAGTATTTGCCGCGCCTGTGCCGGGAACAGTCTTGAGCAAATTTGTCCCCATCAAGCTTTTGGTTAGTAGTAGTGTAAACGTGCTGCCCGACCATGCCGATATTTTTGCTACTTATGTGGAGCAGCCCGGCAGCGACCCTGTTACCAAAAAGATTGCGACGCTAAGGGCCGGAGATAACTGGCTGGGAAGCTGGGATGTTAGCAATCTCCCGCCCCAGGCTGGTATTATCCTGAACGCTGATGTTTGCTGGTCGGGCGACGCTAATTCCTGCCTGAAAAACGTATCGAACGTGGCCGGGCTGATTGTTGGCAAGCCGGGTGCTGTCGTTACCTTGAACCCGAATTCGGATAAATTGTTTGGCAAGGTTAAAATTACGGCTGTACCTAACGGGGTGGTTGACCACGTTACCTATACTTATACTTCCAACGGCTCAAGTTTCGCTTTACCCAAAGCTACTAAGGACAACAACTTTACGATTGATTGGGATACGTCGCTTATTCCACCACAAACCGGGATTGGCTTTAATGCGCTGGTTTGCTGGGGAGCTACCGACGACCCAAATACTTGCGGTGCGCCCAGCAATCTTTTGCCAACTTCTTTTACAGTAGAACCACCGACAATGACTTTGAACCCGCTTTCGCCCAATGATGCCAAAGAATTGCCCATAAAAGTAAGGTTGAGCGGGACGGCTAACAAAATCAACAATCCGGCGACAGCGATTTTTGTTATTGTCAAAGCTCCCGGTACAGTTCAGGATAATCTGTCGGTCAAAATCGATGGCTTGACCCCAACGGCCAGCAGTACGGGCTGGTCAACCGAGCCAGTTACCGGCAGTGGCCGTAGTGATTTTGATACTACCGGCTGGAATTTTAGCCCCTCGATTGCTTTTACCACCAAGATTTGTTGGGATGGGACGCTAACAGGCGGTTTGTGCAGCGAAGGCCCGGCTATCTTTGGCTCGATTTCCGCTCCTACCGCCACTTTTAGCAATTTCCCGGCGGCTCCGCTTAATGTCAATAGCGTTAATCTGACGGTACTGCCCGTTCCAGCCAACCGGGTGACTTCGGTCAATTTTACCGTGACCTATACCCCCGACCCGAAGCTAACCGGGGTAGTCGGTTTTCAGCGAGTCCTGGTTTCACAGCAGGCCACTATTTCCAATAATTTTACGCTGGCCTTTGATGTTATCAAGCTGGGCCTCAAGCCCGGTCAAGTTACCTTCAAGCTAACTGCTTGCTTTAGTCCGGGAATTTGCGGGCTGCCCTCGTCCGATTCGCCGCCCCTGATTATCCCGCTACCGACCCTGAGCGATTTGCAGCCCGCGCCGGGTACAATTCCTGTGCCGCTTAATTCGTCAACCACTTTGCCGATTGTGGCGACCCTGAACGGGCCAGGGGCCTATGAGGTTCGGCTGGTCAAAACTTATAAAACCCAGCCGCAAGATACCAAATCGGTGGCGACGACGGACGATGCCGATACGACGGTGGCTTATCCGCGTGATGCGACCAAGCCGGGCTGGAACAAGTTAAGTTTCAAGTGGGATTTGACTTTGCTGCCGCCCCAGGACGATGTGCAGCTAAGTTTTAGGGTGTGCTGGGGGTCGGATTTAACCGGGGATGAATTGGAGCAAAGCCGCAAATGCTATGATATTCCGGCTTATAGCGGGCTGAATATTGCCATTCCCAAAGTTAGCAATATTTATTTTAATGGTGGCCGGATTTTGGCCCAAAACCCGCAGCCTTATAGTACCAGCCTGACTTTGCCCATTCCGATTACCCAAACCACTACCCCAAAGATTAGCTTGCCCGTCGAAAGCGATTTGGTTAATAGCAATTTTAATGTAACCGCCGTAAATTGGGTGCTGGAAATTCAGAACCCGCCTAAAATTATTCCTCTGGCGACCACCAGCGTTATTTCGGATAGCGCGGGCAATGGCTTTACGTCGCCAATTACGCTGGTAATCGATACGGCGGCTTTAGGCGGGGTTAATCCCTTTTCGACGGTAATGACCCTGACGGGTAGCCCGGTTTGGAAGTCGGCCAGTGCTGCGGTAGGGGTAGATTATTACTTTAACCCGACCAGCCGGATTAGTGTACCCATCAAGTTTGTGAATTTTAGCGTGAGCCTGACCGATTCGACCCTGTTTTCTGGCCCAAAAGTGGTGGCCGGGACAACTGCCCCAATAGATAGCCGGGCTTTGCTTATGTTCAAATCCAGCACGACTATTAGTGGTACGATTAATTATAGCGGGGCGGATAATCCGATTAAGCGGATTGTGCTAAGGGCCAATTACGAAGGCTCGGATAGCTTTGTTTTGGAGCAGGTGCTAACCTTTCCCAATACTGCGCCCAATTCTAATGTTTGGAGTTCCATCTGGAATCATCTTAATGGCGAGTTGAAACGCCCGATTTTATCTGACCCGGACAAAAATATTACCCTGAGCTGGCAGGTTTGCTCGGACGCGACGATTGACGATTTTAGAAATTGTTTGCCCCTGAACGTGGGCGGGGCAGTCACCCAGGTGAGCGGCCTCAAAGTGGTGGGCCTGCGTTATAATTCGACCACGCTTGACCCGACTAATTTTGCTTCGGTTTTTAATAATACGATTGAGCTTAAAAACGCTGATTTTAACGCTAATCCTACCCAAAACGGGCTAATTCCCCAGCTAATGTTGCGCTACTTTGCCTATCCGAGTAGTGCTACCCCTGATACTAGCAAACGGGTGCCGTTGGCTTCCCGGCTGCTAGGTAGCACCAAAAGCGGTACTACGACGCTGGTGACGCAGCAGGTTTATTGGCCCAGCAATAAATTGACCGAGATAGATAATCTGGCGAACGCGGCTACTGACCAAAAGCTTTCGATTGGGGTGCAGTATTGCAGCAAAAACCCGGTAAACGATGCCGAAGAAGGCCAATATTGCAGCAATTGGGCCGGGACAGATACCGAGCAGATTTTCGCGGCGGGCCGCGATAAAAACGGGGCGATTGTCTCGAATTATGGGTCGGCGATAGTCAAGGGCTTCCAACTGGCGGTAATTAGCTGGAAGTTGTACCGCAACGACCCCAGTGATGCAAACGTGCCGAGCGGTCAGCCTGCCGCGACGACGATTTTTGATGAATACTTGCAGCCGCAAAATCTGGGCGCGGCAGGCGATGCTACGCTAAAGGTGCTGGTACGGCCTCTCAAGCCAGTTGTTACGCCACTTGGTTTGAGCTTTTCTTATTCTGCGCCGGGGTCAGCTTCGCCAATCAGCAAAAATAATCCGGGTAGTGTGAGTGTTAGCGGGCCGGATGCCCAGAAGTTTTACACTTTTAGTGCTATCTGGAATTTCCAGAATATAGCGGCAATTGGCTTACCCCTTGACCCGCCCGCCAGTCCTAACCGTAGCGTGAGGCTGACGGCTACCCTGGATTACGGCAATAATTTGACGACAGAGGCAACGGTTAATACCCACGGCGCGGTTAATCGTCCCGAAATTCTGGTTAATACGGGCGGAGCAAGTGACCCTCATTTTGTGCCGCTAACCACTTTGCTAACGGTGGATAATACTGGCCCGTCGGCGGTTTTGGTCGGTACGGTGACGATTAACGCCTGGAAAATAAAGAACGCCGATAATTCGGTGAATAGCACTTTCAGTACCGATTTTGAGACCCATTTTGGCTTTAACCTCAATACCAGTTTTGATACTACTTCAACGGGTTGTACGGTTACTTCCGATGCCAGTACGCCCGTTCCCGGCTGCCCGAATACTGTTTTGGTTAGCACTACCTCTCCCGGCGGGAATAAATGGCAGCCCACCCTTAACGGTGATAATACTTTGACTTATCGCCTGAAAACGACTGATACTACTACTAATAATATCGGCTACTCTAGCGAGGGGACTTTCAGTTTTTTGCCAATCCAGCTCAATAGCAAAGTCATTACGAGTAATGGTACCTCCAAAACTTTGACTTTGACCTGGAAAAACCCTTTTTCGGCCAATAACCGGGTAGATATTAGCTCTGCCCCGATAGCTCTGGGTTTTGCTCCGACCCAGGCGGCTACCTGTGATATTAATGGCTGTAGCTGGACTACCAGTAGTAGCGTTCTTAATAGCTCTCCCGTCTACATTATTATTAGCAGCGATGACGGTAACGGCAATAAAAGTATATATTTGGATAAGGTTACTACCAATGTCGCCACTTTGACCAGCAAGAAAGTTACAATTGACGATACGGCGGTTCAGGAAGATATTAGCTGGACAACCGGGAGCGGCACAACCAGCAAAGTTGAGTATAAACTAAGTACGGGCGGGGGTTGGACAACCGCGGCGGGCTGTGGCAGTTCGCCCTGTACTATCACCGGGCTGGTTGTAGATAGTTCCTATGATTTAAGAATTACTGATAGTAATAGTGTTATTACAACTCTTGCTAATGCTTTTGATACCAATCGTTTTACTATTACCGTTACTGGCAAAAATCTGACGCTGGACGGTGCGGCGGTTCAGGAAGATATTAGCTGGACGGTTGCGGGCGGGGTTGGTTTAACCAGCAAGCTGGAATATAAGTCTGGTGGTAGCTATGTAGACCCGCCAACCGCCTGTCCCGCTTCGCCCTGTGCCATAACCGGGCTGACCAAGAATAAAACTTATAATTTCCGCCTAATCGCTACTGACCCTACGGGTAATACTACGATTGTTTATGATACTTTTGATACCAATGATGGTTATAGTTCTACGGTGAAAGAACGGTATTTCTCGACGGCGGGTGCCACCACTGAGGTTACGATAGCCTGGGATGTGAACGCGGCGGGAAGCACTAATTGGAGTGCCGCCGCTAATCTAAAGCCGGGCGGGCTGGCTTTGCCGGGTACTGCCGTAGGGGGCTGTGGCACAAGTGGCGGCAATACCTGTACGGTTAAGTTTACGGGCAGTTTTACGGCTGGCACCAGCTATGGGTATCGGCTGGTGATTGTGGATGCCGCCAGAAATAAAACCAAAGCGGTTTACTATACTTTTACTTTTGGTAGTTTTGCAGTAGCTTCGCCACCTACCGTTGCTACCAATACCGTAACAATTAGCTGGACGGATAATGTTCACACTGCTACACCAGATAATACCAATAGTTTTGTTCAGTTCAAGAAAACTACCGATACAGTCTGGACAAAAGCCGTTGTCTCCGCCGCCGCCGATTATAGTTGCACTGGCAGCAGTAAAAATTATAGTTGTACTGAAATTGTTAGAGGTCTGGCTTCGGCCACTTATAGTTATCAAATAGTTATAATAGATGCAAGCGGCAGCCCTACTGATTATTATATAGTCACACCCTCGACAACCTTCATAATTCCCTAGTTTCTGGCTTTACAACAAGAAAATCAACTGACGGAGCAGCATCCTACAAAAAACCTGTATCCTGTAGGATGTGGCTCGGCCCATTGATTTTGATGAGGCACAATCTTGCAGGGTATTGCTCCACCAATAGACCAAGCTGCTACTTTAGAAACCAAAAACTACGAGTGCCTACGAACAAACCGGGCAAATCGGGGTCACTTACCGGAGACGGGAAGATGTGGTTCATCCGCAAAGTGTGTGGTAAAAGGTCTAAAAGGGTGGCTTCAATGATGTTCTCCGCAGCCATAGGGTTGAACCTTGTGCTAGGCTGCATATAACACCCGCGCCCTTAATAAATCGAATTTGCCGCGATTGTACATCATTCGCTTGATCGTTTTTAGTCGGTTAACCTGCCCTTCGGTTTGACCTTGATTCCACGGCAGGCTGATGCCTGCTTCTACCGCACTACGGTCACGTGCAATCCCCCAGCCTAAACTTTCAAATTCGCTTATCGGCTTTTCTTCGATGGCCCTGAGCCAATCATATAACCCACTTGTATCACCCGATTTTAACAACTGGCTAAATTGCTGGGTTAATTGATACGCCCTCCCAAATTCAGCCTCAGCCTGGCAGATTTGCTCCAATTGTGAGCGTTGAGCAGAGTTTAATCGATGGGTGGGTAAGCAAAACCACCAGCTTAGCTGGCAATGAATTATGACACCCCTCTACGAAAAAGCGCTGTCTAAGGTAAGCCTTATAGGAGACCATTCTTTTCCGGGGGCAAAATCCAGGTTGGGCTGAAAATTAAGCTGCCGCTTTTTGCTCCTCTTTGAGCTCTGCTTGTTTCATTCCAGGATACCAACGACAGAAATTCGCCCGCAATTCTTCGTTCAAAACCTGAATTCTAACCTGAAGAAGATGGTGTGTTCCTGGTTTAGTCCAGCGCATTTGCTGCCGCTTAACAAACCACTTGCTAATCACTTCATTTACGGTTGACTCGACAAATGAGGAGGAAATTGTTTCAGCGTTACGGTAGCGGTGACCATAATTTACCAGATACTGCTGGTTCTCGGTAAGATAGCCTTTGAATTCCACTACTTTGAGATAGAGTTTATTGATGGCAGCATTACAGCCCTCGACTGGCTCCAAGTCAAATTCAAGCTCACCTATTATTTGCAAAGCTTGATAATTATTGCCATGCCACAAATACCATTTTACCTGCGCCAGCTTTTTGGTAATTTCCTCTGCTGCAGGATAGTCCATTTCAGCTTCGTCGTATTCCTCAACTACTTGCTTTCCTTTTACTTTTACTTTTTCTTTAGATTTGGGGTTAGTAGGTAACCCTTTTACGAATTGAGAGAGGAAGGTGAACCGCATCGCAAGATGAAACCAATCCAACAGATATTCGCCTTGAGGATTGAGATAAAGTTGCAAATCTCGCACGGTATCTCCGCCATCCGAAAGAAAAGTTACCTGCTGGTTAAATTGCATTCCCTGGCTCCTCAAAAGCTCAAACAGCCGTCTTTTGGGTTTGGTATCATAACAATTCACATAACCAAACCGCTTATTTGACCCCGCCCCCGCGCCAGGCATACTTTTGCCCACAATCACCTCAAAATTGCCGAATTTGCGGTCCTTACCTTCGCGCCCACGGATATACCCGCCATCCACCCCGACCGTCAGCGGGGCCGATGGCGGCGGTAAAGCGTCCCACTCGGCCTGACAGCCTTCAATGAACATTGACCTTTCCTCCCCCAGCTCACTATCTGAACGCAAAGCGATTTGCTTCACTTTCTTGGAGAGAACCGAGGTGCTGATGGCTTTATCCAGCGGCAGTACCTCTGCCAGAAATTGGGAGGTTAAACCGTAACTCATCATCGCTGCCCATTTGGTTTGTAGATAAGTGAATTCCGGGGCGGTATGTTCCGGCAGTAACTCGGCCAAAGGGCTAAAGCTTTTGGAGTTCCTTTTCAACTCTACCCCTTCAGCACACTGGCATTCACATTGATAGAAGCGGGGACTAGGCAGCTTCAATTTGCCAAACAAGGTACTAAAAGTAAGGAGATGCTGGCCTTTTTTTTTGTAGGTGCTGCCACAGTCTGGGCAAGCCTTCTTCTGGGACAAATAACTTTCTACCTGCACACTCACTAGCTTTTTCTGAACACCAGCCAATAAAGATTTGGCTTCATCGAGAGATAAACCAAGACTCTCAGGGGCGATTTTGTCGCCCTCATCATTTCGTTGAAAGCTGAAAATTTCTTCAACGATTGGCTCTTGCCCAGCCTGTTCGTGGTTTTCAAGTACGATTTGAATTATTATTTTCATTTGATTGCTTTCTTCGGACTCTTTCTATTTGGTTTCGGTGCTTTTTCACTCTCAAGTTCTTTCCAGTGCCAATCCACGTCCCCTAATGCGTACAATTTGAGACGCTGGTTTATTTTGGAGCGGTTGAATTTCGCCTCTTCTAGCTCTTGTAATATGGCCCTAAGTTCGACCCTCACCGGATCAACCGCTGCCCGGATACTGGCCGTTTCATCAATTATACTGGGCAAAAGGGCCGCCATAATTTCAGCCAGGCGGAATTTCTTATCCCACAGGGCTAACTCCAGCTTAACTTCTTGTTCCATAAACCTTTCAGGACCACCACAATCCTCTGGTGGAGTTTTTCTTTTACCAGCGATACAAAACGGATAAGTTTTAGCCGGGTTAAAGGGGAGAATTTGTTCCAAACGGACTTGATGGAGCCAATAGTCGTTAAAATCATATTCGTAAAGGAAGCGTTCTTTGAGGCGAAAAGTGAAATCGTATAGGCGGATTTTCTTTGGGTCAGTGCTGAAGTAGATGCCACCACTATGTTCCACTCCATACTGTTTAGCGTGAATAATGAACTGGTGTAAGTGCGCATCATCCCAGCCCATAATAATTTGAAGAGTATAGTGAAGATCGGCGATGGTGCTATCGCTGCGAATAAGAAATCGTCGCCAGATTGCGGGGCTAATTTTAAGCAATAAAACGTGGAACTAGTAGATTTGTACCGAAGTTGGTGGTTCTATTGGCCTATTCTCCTGTGTCTTGCTCAAAGCATTTTGTCCTGCTGAAACTAATTGTTTTAGTCACTTCCAGTATAGCTTACTTTGCCAAGTTTGGGTGCTTTTGCACCCGGAAAAGAATGGTCTCGCTGAAGTACGCTAAAAGCGCACTAAACCGACCTCAACCACCCGCTTAAGAGTGACCTTTAGGTTACTTTGGCCTTTTGAGCTTGGGCCTTTAGCCACAAGCCAACAACCCTATTCAACTCTAAACCTTAAACTCTAAACCTTAAACCTTAAACTAACACAGAGGAAGAGCCGACAAAAACTTACGGGGAGTAGCCGCCTGTATGAAAAGCGAGCAGCTTCGTGGTAAACTTATGCAGCCCTATCCTACCACAACTAGGACGGGGTTTTGGTACGCGGGTGCTACTAACACCCGCGTACCCTCGTCACTATCTAATTTTCTAAACTACATGAGTATAATACGCGCAATAACACGTATTGTCAAGAGGTTTCATCTTTTGGATAGATGAATTTTCGAGTACGTTTGTATTCCTCAATTGCGGCTAAAGTTGTAACCCATTGTGTGCCTATTTTCTTTGCCGCTAATCTTTTGCTTTTGGCTATATCCTGCAAATAACGAACGCTAAACCCTGAAAGCTTGGCAGCTTCGGCAAGGGAAATAAGCTCACCGATAGTGAGGGGGTCGGGGAAGGATTGTGGGGGCTGGTCGCTTTCTTCGGGCATTACTCTGGTTTCTGGCCGGAAACTTCCTCATTATTT
>JBBQGP010000049.1:0-30825 GCA_038323095.1 Chloroflexia bacterium
GAGTGCTAACTTGACTCTGCTGGTATGAGGGGGTATCATTTTCGACGAGCCAAAAGTAAATTTTTGACTCGGTTATAATTTTCTGATGGCCTTTATCAAGGAGCAGCAGGGCGATGGCAAACAATTCTAATGGGAATAATACCGGCGGCCAGGGCGCGGCAGGTAATAGTAGCGATAAATATACAAAACTGGCGGCGGGTGTCGGATTGGCGACTGCTGCGGCTTTTGGGGCAGCCTGGGCGAATGCGCGTAGCCGAGCGGTACAACGCAGTGGCCCTTTGAGCCTGATTGATTGGCAACGGGTGCGCGAACTGGCCGAACGAATGAACCCGCAGGATGGGGCGACGGCGGAATGGCGCAACAAATGGAATGCTTATTATGGCGAACTGGTCGGGCGGGCTGTGCCGCTTATCGAGGAATATACTCATACTCCTTTCCCCCGCAATCTGAATACGGTAAACGCGGTTAGCCGGATTGAATGGGTGGATGCCAATATTGCCTCGTTCCAGCAGCTTTTCGAGCCGATTGAACGCTTGAACCAGGATGCAGCCCGCCGGAGCAGCCCGGTTGGTCAGGCCGTAATGGGTAGCGTTAATCAACTTCTGGTGAGCGGTGAGCTTGGACTACTGCTCGGTTATCTGGCGCGGCGGGTACTCGGTCAATACGACTTGAGCTTGCTTGGTAAAGAAGTAGTGACCACCGGGCGAGTTTACTTTGTTGAGCCGAATATTAACGGGGTTTGTCAGGCTTTGAACATTCAGGGCGATGAGTTCCGCCTCTGGATTGCCTTGCATGAAACTACCCACGCTTTTGAGTTTGAATCGCATCCCTGGGTACGCCAACACTTTAACGCTATTCTGGAACGCTATTTCAGCTACATCACCGAAGATTTGAGCAATATGCAGCGCAACGGTGGCTTGAATGGCTTTGTCCAGCGTATTCGCAATAATGGTGAACAGGGCGGCGCATGGCTGGAACGGATTATGACCCCGGAGCAGCGCGTACTTTTCAATGAATTGCAAGCCCTGATGAGCATTGTCGAAGGCTATAGCAATCATATTATGAACGCGGTTGGCTCAAAACTGATGCCGAGCTATGAACAAATCAAGGAACGGGTCGAACGTCGCCAGAAAGACCGCAGCATTGCCGACAAAATCTTTATGCGAATTACCGGGCTGGGCCTGAAAATGGAGCAATACCGGCTTGGCGAAATTTTCGTGGATGCGGTAGTTGCCAAAAAAGGAATTGATTTCGCCAATTTGATGTGGGAAAAGGCCGAATACATTCCGACATTGGACGAAGTTAAAGCCCCTGATTTGTGGGTCGCCCGCATGGAGCGCAGCCAATCAACGCAAGGATTTTAGGCCGAAACTATGAGTTATCGTCCTCCCCGACCCGGCAAGGGTGGTTATGTTCCTCCCGCCGGGCCATCCAGTTATAATGTTTCAGGCGTGCGGGTGCGTGGTCGTTCGCGAGGGGCGGGCATACCCTGGGTGATTGGCTGCGGCTTGCTTTTGCTGGGAATGATAGTTGGGGCGGTGGGCCTTTTTTTGCTGGCTCTTTTCTGGTTCGGCTCGCCCGCTTCTAACCAGCCTCTACCCCGTAGCGAAGCCAAAGGTACAGCAGATTTGTCGGCAACCCTAAGCGAAGATTACCTTAACGCCACTCTCAATAAATATCTAAAGGAAAGCCCGGTTAATCTTGGCGGGATTGCTAATGTTAAAGACGTAGTGCTGAAAATTCAGCCTAACCAAAGGGTTGATGTAACTTTGCGGCTGGGTAATAGTTTTATAGATTTTGATATTGGCGTAACCGAAGCACTGGGCGTAAAGCAAAACAAATTAGTGCTAGTCCCGGTTGGTCAGCCTCGTGTTGGTAAAGGCAATTTGCCAGTAGGGGCGGACAAAGTGGTCGAACTGGCAAACAGCACTTTGATTGAGCCAGAAATAAACAAAAGTTTGGCCCAAGTCAAAATTGATAATCGCCCCTTTGTGCTGGTGGATACCGCGACTGCGGCTGGCCTGATAACCATTCGCTTTAACGCCCAATAAAACCGCCCGATTTTTGACTCCTTTCTCCCAATCTGCTAAATTAGCGGTGTAAAGCTTAACAATCCTGTTTTCAAAAAATCCAAAGGAGACGAAAGGAGCGCAATGGGCAAAGTTTTTGCGTCGGTGGAAGAAGCCATTGCCGATGTGCCGGATAACGCCAGCATTTTGTTTGGTGGTTTTGGTTTGTGCGGTATCCCTGAAAATCTTATCAGGGCTTTGTACGAAAAAGGGACGACAGGTATTACCGCCGCCAGTAATAATTGCGGTACAGACGAATTTGGGCTTGGCATATTATTGCAACGTCATCAAATCAAAAAGATGATTGCCAGCTACGTTGGCGAAAACAAAACTTTCGAGCGGCAAATGCTCAACGGTGAACTGGAAGTAGAGCTTAATCCGCAGGGGACGCTGGCCGAACGGATGCGGGCCGGGGGCGCGGGTATTCAGGGATTTTATACTCCAACGGGCGTGGGTACGGTAATTGCCGAGGGTAAAGAAGTCCGCGAGATTAACGGCAAAATGTGTGTGCTGGAAATGCCTCTAACCGCCGATTATGCCTTTATCAAAGCCTGGAAAGCCGACACCGCCGGAAATTTGGTTTATCATCTGACTGCCCGCAATTTTAACCCGGTGATGGCGACTGCCGGAAAAATCACTATCGCCGAAGTCGAAGAAATAGTCGAGGTGGGCCAACTTGAACCCGATGAAATTGTTACTCCCGGTATCTTTGTCCAGCGTGTCTTCAAAGGCGCAGTCTTCGAGAAGCGCATCGAAAAGCTTACAGTCAGGAATTAGAGGTAAAATAAATGCCATTAACTCGTGAGCAAATTGCCCAGCGAGCCGCGCTGGAATTAGAAGACGGTTTCTATGTAAATTTGGGAATTGGCCTGCCAACGCTGGTTGGTAATTATATTCCTGATGGAATTACCGTTTATCTTCATTCCGAGAATGGGTTGCTCGGTATTGGCCCTTTCCCTTACAAGGGCGAAGAAGACCCGGATTTGGTTAATGCTGGAAAGCAGACCGTTACTATGATACCGGGCGCGTCTATTTTCAATAGTGCCGATTCTTTCGGGATGATTCGGGGCGGCCATATTGATGTAGCGATTTTGGGGGCAATGCAAGTTTCAGAAAAAGGCGATTTGGCGAACTGGACTGTTCCCGGCCAACTGGTTAAGGGAATGGGTGGTGCAATGGATTTGGCTGTCGGCGCGAAAAAAGTAATCGTTGGGATGGAACATGTCAGCAAGAAGGGCGAATCCAAGATTGTGCCGGAATGTACCTTGCCCCTGACAGGTAAAGGAGTAGTCAATGTCATTATCACCGAATTTGGGGTTATACGGGTTACGCCTGATGGCCTTGAACTAACCGAAATCGCGCCGGATGTAACGGTAGAGCAGGTACAAGCCGCCACCGCCGCCACCTTGAAAATCTCGTCCAACCTCAAAAAAGTAGATTTGCCCTCGCCGCAATCGGTGGGGGTCTAGTAGTCGTTGGTTGTCGGTGAATTTGGTGGTTAAACTAAATTAGGTTCTAAATGGGAAAATCGCCCAGCCTGTATAACCACGTTCCCCCACGACAACCGACAACCGACAACCCAAAACATGCCAGGTAGTAACGGGTCAGCTAAAATTAAAAAGTTGCTGAAGCAGCGCATCGACGATATTCGGATTCCGTCCGAGCATAAAGGTGCGCTGGAAGACCGTCCCTGGCTGGAAAAGTTATATTTGCGACTTATCCCCTTTGTTTATGATTACCCCGAATTGCCGCTTGAGCAACTTTTGCAAACTATCCCGCTTCATTTGACTCAGGCCGAGCAGCAATATTTGTTAAACCGCCTGACCAGAGTTCGCAAGAAAAAAGATGTGGCCGTTGTTAGCCGGAACGAAGAAGACGTGCTGCTGCCAGTTTTACCCAATTTCGACCCTCGCCGTGTTCCGCTCGTGGCTTGCTGGTCAGACGGTGGGTTTTACAATCTAAACGAGCGTAAACCGGGCAAGCAAAACGAACGCAAATTGCGCGGGCTGGGGCTGGTGGACGGCGTAACCGCTTACGCTTCCTTTCGCGCCCTGATACTCTCGCCCCAAATCGGCCACCCCTCCTGGAAAGAAGGCCCATTTGATACGGGCAACGTAGTTTCCTCTTACGAAGCCGAAGTAAAAGCGGCGGAAGTGGCGATTTCGGCGATAATTTGCCGGCTTGAAAAAGAACGTGGTTTACCGGCAGTAGATTGCTTCCATCTTGTCCTCTATACCGATTGTCAGAGCCTTGCCCATGCTGTCGCTGCTCCGCCCTCGCCCGACGAAAGTTTCCTGATGGGCAGTGTTCGCACTCTTGCCGCCAACTTCGCCGCCCTTCATCCCATCTGGCAACCTCGCCGCGAAATCAAGCAAAGGCTAGGCCATTAGGCTTCCCCTGAACCAGGCTTCTTGCTATAATCACCTTGTAAGTGCTGAGGACTGAGTATTTAATTTTTAAGATTTGGTTTTATAGTTTGAGAATTTAGCAATAAGCGAGAAATTTATGTCAGTACAATCGGTAACTTTAAATATTCCGACTGCCCTTTACGCACAGTTGAAAAAACGGGCCGAGCAAGCTCATCGAACCGTTGAAGAAGAACTGCTGACGGTTGTTAGTAATGTCTTGTATATAACCAAATCGCTCGGTTTTGACAACGCCACGTAAGATATGGGTGGAAGTTGGCTAACATCCGCCGAAAGATTGATTGTTTTGAAAAACACACTTGACAAACCGGGCTGTGCTGCTTATAATACAAACAACTGAATAAGCGATAAAAAGGCTTTGACGGAAAGAGTAAGTCGTTTGCTAATGCCAGCAGCGAGTCCGAATTGGTGAGAGCGGACGCAACGGCCCGACTGAAAATCATTCCTGAGCCGCCCCCTGAAATCAGATGTTTGCTAAAACTATCGGGCAATAAATTTAATTTGCCCCTTGAAGAAAGCGCGAACATCAGGAGAGTAAGCCGGGCCGGGCCGCGCCACCCGTTACCTTTACGGCGGAGATGTGAACACGCATCTCAGTGAGAGGAAGTTCTTATTTTTTTGTGGTAAAGCAAAGCCAGAACTTCAATTAGGGTGGTAACGCGGGATTATTTGGTCTCGTCCCTGTCGCAGGGGCGGGCTTTTTTGTTTTTATAATTTTTATAAATCAAATGAGGTTTTAAGAACATGGTGAAATTTCAACAGGTAGATGCCAGAGTCAACTTCCCAAAATTGGAAGAAAATGTGCTGGAATTCTGGCGAAATGAAAAAGTATTTGAAAAAAGCCTCGAAATGCGCGAAGGGAAAGAGCGTTACGTTTTTTACGAAGGCCCGCCCACCGCGAACGGGCGACCCGGTATCCACCACGTTTTAGCGCGGGTTTTCAAAGATTTGTTTCCGCGTTACAAAACCATGCGGGGCTATTACGTGCCACGCAAGGCCGGTTGGGATACGCATGGGTTGCCGGTTGAGGTTGAAGTTGAAAAGAAATTGGGTTTTAGCGGCAAGCAAGACATCGAAAATTATGGTATCGCCGAATTTAACAAGCTCTGCCGTCAATCGGTCTGGGAGTATGTCCAGGAATGGGAGAAAATGACCGAGCGCATCGGTTATTGGGCCGATATGGAAAACGCCTATATCACCTACGACAATAATTACATGGAAACCGATTGGTGGATAATGAAAACGTTGTGGGATAAAGGTTTGGTTTTCCAGGATTACAAAGTTACCATGCATTGCCCCCGCTGCAATACCAGCCTCAGCGATGCCGAAGTAGCCCAAAATTTCAAGGATGATGTGGACGACCCCTCGGTTTACGTCAAATTGCGTTTGCTGCCGGGTGAAGTCGAACGCTTACCCTTTGATGCTCAGGGTCGCCGGGTTTCCTTTATGGTCTGGACGACTACCCCCTGGACGCTGCCCGCGAACGTAGCGGTTGCCCTCAAGGGTGACGCTGATTACGTACTGGCTGCGCCCCACGAAGGTGACGAAGCGTATCTCGTGGCTCGCGTCTTTGCCAATACCCTTTTTGGCGAAGGTAAATACGATGTTTTGGGCGAAGCAAAGGGTGAGCAACTGGTTGGTTTCCGCTACGAGCCGCTTTATAAAGGGGTGGGTGCGAACAGTTTGCCGGTGGATTTGTCCGGCGCGTACCGCTCAATACTGGATGAAATCGTCGAGGTAAATCCAACCGACCACGACAGCACCGGGCTAGTACATATTGCTCCGGCTTACGGCGATTTGGAAGTAGCCCGGCGGGATGGCAATTTGCCGACCTTGTTTTCGGTGGATTTGGCGGGTAAAGTGGTGGATGCCTTCCCGCAATTCGGCAATAAATTTTTCAAGAAGGCCGACCCGGACATCACCCGCGATTTGAAAGAACGCGGTTTCTTGTTCAAAAGCGGGCGCGTGCTGCATAATTACCCGTTTTGCTGGCGGTGTCAAACTCCCTTGCTCTATTTTGCCAAAACCAGCTGGTACATCCGCACCACCGCTTACAAAGCCCAGCTAATCGAGAACAACCAGCGCATAAACTGGTATCCCGATAACATCAAAAACGGGCGGTTCGGCAACTGGCTGGAAAATAACGTAGATTGGGCGGTTAGCCGCGAACGCTATTGGGGTACACCCATGCCAATCTGGAGATGCGACAAAACCGGGCAATTTGAATGTTTGGGTAGCGTGGCCGAACTGGAACAAAAAGTCGGCAAAAGCCTGAAAGATATGGATTTGCATCGGCCCTATGTGGACGAGCTTACCTATGCTTCGCCCTTTGCTGAAGGCGGTACGATGAAGCGCATCCCCGACGTGCTGGATTGCTGGTACGATAGCGGGGCGATGCCTTTTGCTCAGGAGCATTACCCGTTTGAGCATAAAGACGATTTTGGGCAGCTTTTCCCGGCAGATTTTATCTGCGAGGCGATAGACCAAACGCGCGGCTGGTTCTACACTTTGCACGCGCTGGGTACTTTGGTTCAAAACGATTTGTGCTTCAAAAACGTTATCTGTCTGGGTCATATTCTGGATGGCGAAGGCCAGAAGATGAGTAAGAGCAAAGGCAATATCGTTGACCCCTGGAAAGTGGTAAACGAGCAGGGGGCGGACGCGCTGCGCTGGTATTTGTATACCGCCAACCCGCCAGGACAGCCCCGCCGCTTCTCGCAGGATTTGGTCAGTGAAAGTATCCGGCGTTTTTTGCTCACGCTCTGGAATACTTACAGCTTTTTCGTGACTTACGCCAATCTTGACCAACCCGATTTGAGCGAGGCGGGTCGCGTGCCAGTTGCCAACCGCCCGGTAATTGACCGATGGCTAATCTCCCGGCTCAATGCGCTGGTACAGGATGTAACCGAAATGCTGGATGGCTACGATGTAACCGGGGCGGGACGGGCCATCGAAGGTTTTGTGGATGATTTATCAAACTGGTACGTTCGCCGCAATCGCCGTCGCTTCTGGAAAAGCGAAAGCGATACCGACAAATTGGCCGCTTACCAGACCCTTTACGAAGCGTTGGTAACGGTGACAAAATTGGCCGCGCCTTTTATCCCCTTCGTCACCGACGATATGTACCGCAATTTGGTATTGGCGGTGCAGCCCGACGCGCCAATGAGCGTCCATTTGGCCGATTTTCCGAAGGCTGACCCGGCTTTGATAGACGAAAAGTTGCTCAAGGAAACTGGCTCGGTCATTCGGGTGGTCAGTCTGGGACGAGCGGCCCGCAGTGCTGCCAAGCTCAAGGTACGTCAGCCTTTGCTGGAAGTGCTGGTCAAGCCGCGCAATGCCGACGAGCGCGAAGGTCTGGAACGTTTCGTTCAGCAAGTGCTGGAAGAACTCAACGTCAAAAACTTGCAGGTCGTTACGCCCGAACAAAGTAGCGACATTATGAATTACACCATCAAGGCTAATTTTAAGCTGCTCGGCCCGAAATTGGGTAAGCGGTTGGGCGAAGTGCAAAAAGTTTTGGCGGGAGTAAACGGCAGTCAGGTCGCGGCGCAAGTGCGGGCCGGACAAAACGTTAGCGTTACCCTTTCGGACGGCGAAACTATTTCACTTACGCCCGAAGAAGTGCTGGTCGAAGCCAAACAGAAGGAAGGCTACGCGGTGGTTGAGGACGGCGGTTATGTCGTGGCCTTGAACAAAACCGTTACGCCCGAACTCAAGCGCGAGGGTTTGCTCCGCGATTTGGTGCGTTTCATCCAGGATAGCCGCAAAAACGCCGGATTTAACGTTTCGGACAAGATAAGCACTTATTACCAGTTCGAGGCGGACAAAGAAGGGCTTTCGGCGGAACTGGACGCAGCTCTGGCTGAGACTAGCGGCGCACGCTATGTTATGAGCGAAACTTTGTCTACCACCGTAACCAAAGGCGACGCTCCCAACGGTAACGCCTTTATTCAGGTAGTAGATTTGGACGGCGCAAACCTTAAACTGAGTTTGGTCAAGAACTAAGTGCTGAGGACTAAGAGCCTATCCCGATAGGTCGTGGTTTTTATCAATTGGCAGAGCAATATCTTACAGGGATACAAATTGCTTGTAGGATACTGCTCCGCCAGTTGATGTTCGGGCAGCCTCAAGCGGTGGAGCAATATTCTACAAAAATACAGCCTTATTGGGATAGGCTCTAGCCAAAATCGGGAATAAAATTCCTTTTTTCCCCTTATTTTTCACATTTTCTACAAAACTAAATCCTTATCCTGAACATAAGGCAAATTAAGCTTGAGTGCAATTTCGGCCTTCATCAGTTCGCGCCCAAGATAGGCATAATGTTCGTCCAGTGCCGCCAGCTTTTCGCGGGCGATTTCAAGGCAAAGCTGGCGGGCGGTTTTACCTTCAAAGTAAAAGGGTGTGAAGCCTTCGAGGGTGGCGTGCTGAACGATAATCGTCCCAAGTTCGGGATTGGTATTAATAATAAAATAGCCACGCGGGTCGCTCTTCCATTCGTATCTTTTCTTGTCGAAAGAATTGACTACATCCTGAGCGTATTTCCATTTTCCAGCATAAATATGGGCTGATTGTGAAATAATGGTAAGCGGGCCAAGCCTTAGCCCGGTATCGTCAGCAATTTCTTTTTGAAGTTTTCGCAGGGCGAAAGTATTCTGAGGCCAGGCGGTATATAAATCGTGGCTTCTAAAGCGGGCAGTCAAGTACAATTTGTCCTGTTGCACCCCTGCGCTAACTTCCAGCAAACAGGGCGGGCTGTCACTCTCGCTATCCTTGAAAGCTTCCCAGGTAATCGCTACCGCCCGTCGGGTATGCCGGGCTTCCCGTAGCCGCGTTTTTATCTTCTCGATTTGGTCTAGCCCGCTATTTTGGTAATTGCGTAAGCGTTCGCCGTAAGTATAGCTTACGCCCGGTATTTTTTGAGCAGTGAGCATTTGAGGATAATACTTTTCCAAATCTCTTTCAGTAATGGGAAGCCAGGGTGCGATAAAAGGTTTCTCCGGGTCTTCATCCGTAATAACGGCTATCGTATTGAAAAGCTCACGTTGCGACTGGCTGTAATCGGTAGGCTTGATTTGCCCGAAGCGCATAACCAGTTTCAAAAGTTCCAGCCAGGTTTCGGCGATAGTGGGAGCTTCAACCCGAAAGCCGGTAGCCTCGCTTGGCAAAGGCTTGCTACCACCCGGCTTGCTTTCGGGGTAATCCTGGGGTTCGGCAAAGGCTAAGGTTGGTGATATTCCGGCCAAAATTTCTTTAATTCTGGTGGCAATCGCTTCGGGATTTTTCAAATTAACGTTTTCCGGGCTGGCCGCCGGGCGCAAATCGATTAAATGTACTCCACGCCGCAAAAGTTCTAAATCGGCTAAAGGGAAAACTTTGTCCAGATGAGCGGCCCCATTTGTACCCGGCAAGGTATAGTTTGGCCCGGCCCCTTCCTTAAAAAAGGCGGACAACACCGCACCCGTCTCGGATTGGTCTGCACCGCATAAAATCAAATAACGAATTTGAGGGAAAAGAAAAATATTGCGAATTAAAAAATTAATGCCAGCAAAGCTATATAAGTTCGCGCAAATGAAAAATTGGGAAGCATCCAGTTTTTGAGCAATTAAATGCTTTTGCGTCCAAAGTGTACAAATCCCGACATTCGATTCAGGATTACCAATAATCAAATCTTTCAGGCAGCTTAATCTCTCAAGAGTTTTTGTTTGCGCCTTGTTTATCAGTTGAGTCATTGCCCCGTTACTTTCACTTGGTCAAAAGAATAACAGAACTGACATGATATTGAATGGTAATATGCTTTCTTACCAATCCAACATTACCCTCATTATTTTTCCGCGCTTGTATTGTCCAGTTTAACCAAGAATAGGCGGGCCGTCAAATCAGCAGGAGGCGAATCTAGCAATGCTAAGGTAGTGTAAGCTGATTTGCTCTATCACTGGATTTCAGTTAAAAATTCAGTGATAGAGCAAGGGTTTTTGAGGTAACGGGCTTCTAAGAACCTATCCCAATAGGGCCGTATCTTTACGGGATGTTGCTCCGCTAATAGTCCGAACATCAACTGACAGAGCAGCATCCTACAAGAAACCTGTATCCCCTGTAGGATATTGCTTCGCCAATAGATTTTGACCATTACCTGTTGGGATAGGTTCTAAGCTGCTACTTCGCTCAGGTTGGTTTGAAAACCCAGCATTGGGGGCGACAGGCGTGGGGCAATTACCAAATCGCGGAGTTTCCAAAGAGTATTGATACGCTGGAAAGAATAAGCCGTATCGAATTTGATTGGTTCGCCCCGGTCTATGATTGCTACATCCACCCCTGCTGCGTTCGCAGCCCGCACATCGTCCATACTATCTCCTACCAGCAAAGCTTCGTGTGCCTCTACCCCTAACCGTTGGAGGGTCAGCTCAATTCCGCTTGGGCAAGGCTTTGGGCGTGGCGCATCTTCGCTGCACGAGGTAATATGATGAAAGCTGCGTGGATTAAGGTGCTTCGAGAGTAGCTTTAATTTGCTCTGTAAAGAAACATGGGCCGAATTGGAAACTACGCCCAGCCGTAAATCCTGTCGCGCCAAAATTCGGACTACTCCCGCATCCCGGAAGCAAACCGTATGCTGCAACTGTAATTGTAGCAATTCCTCGCTATCCAAAATTTCCCAAAATCTGGCCGTCGGAATACCCCAATCCGCTATCATAGTATAGCGTTCGGCGGTAAACCAGAAACGGTCAGCCTGTTCCTGCTCAATACCAGTTATATCAAAGTGGGACAAGGTTTTCTGTAAAGTCGCCAGTCGACCACTGGGCTTTAGCCCAACCAAAGTCCCGTCCATATCAAACAAAATTGCTTTTTTAATTAGTTTATCCTGTTGTATCATTGTTGTACAACCTACTTTCGTGCTAATGCTGGTGTGTTATTGTAGCTCAAAAGGACAGATATTTTTGTGTCCCTGAGTCAGCCCCATTGCAGCCTCCCGGACTATTTTAGATGGGAAACTTTGCACAACCACTTCTGATAATAACATTGCCCTGTAAAAAACGCTATAGGCATTTTGTACAAAGGTTAAATAATTTTAATAAGGCTTTTAGCCAAATTTACCGGCGGGCTGAAGCGGTGGCGGATTATTTGAAGCATAAGTCATACCGCAGCTTTGAACTTACAGCCGATTGCTTCTGCTTCAATTAACGTTAATTTTAGACCGTTTTACCCTCGACCCGATAAATCCAGAACGTACCACCGCGCCTCGTACTTTTCTTTTCCCGCACTAAAAGTCCCATATCGACCAGGCTTCGCAAGCGATTAGCGGCGGATTCAGAGGATATTTGCAAAAGCTCGGCGACCAGGCGAGTAGTGCGATAGCCATGCCGGACAGCTTCAATTACCTGTTGCTGTGATTGGTTTAACTTCTGCCCGCAACTGGGGCAACGAGAAATCTCCCTTTGCTTTAATTCTACGAAAAAATTGGTTATTTGTTCCCGGCTAAATACCTCTGTTGGTTTATTGCTCAGTTCGATTTGTATTTCTTGCAACAAACGCGCCGCTTTTTTCTCGAATTTTCGGGTACAACTCGCCTTGCCGTTGATTACCCGCGAAAAATGAGCGGCGGAATAACCCATCCGCCCGGCCACTTCTTTTTGGGTAAGCCTTAATTTATCTCGCTCAATTTTTTTGCTTTCATCGCTCAAAAGTAAGATTAATTCCCGGCTGTAGCGATTACTTTTCTTGGGTTTTACTACCTCGATTACTGCTTGTCCCATTGTCCCTTGCCC
Organism: Chloroflexia bacterium; assembly: GCA_038323095.1. Classification (GTDB taxonomy): domain Bacteria; phylum Chloroflexota; class Chloroflexia; order Chloroheliales; family Chloroheliaceae; genus L227-5C. The sequence continues at coordinate 12,256 of JBBQGP010000049.1, forward strand.
CTTCAGTAATACTTACAAATCGTTATTACAAGTAAACAATAGCACGAAAGTTCTAATATGTCAATAGCTTTGAGCTAATAAAAAAAGGCTGACAGAGAATTGTCAGGCTATATTTTTAATTGCACGTTATACAAATTTGCATAAGTCCCCTTTAGTGCAATTAACTCCTGGTGCGTTCCTTGTTCAGCAATCCCTTTCTCGGTCAATACCACAATTCTTTGGGCATTTTTGACAGTTGACAAACGATGGGCTATCACAAGGGCGGTGCGATTGTTCGTTAGCTTCTCCAAAGAGGCTTGAACCGCCTTTTCACTTTCATTGTCCAGCGCACTTGTCGCTTCGTCGAAAATAATAACCGGCGGGTCTTTCAAGAAAACACGGGCAATACTCAGCCTTTGCTTCTGCCCGCCCGATAGTTTTACGCCCCGTTGACCAATATCAGTATCATAGCCATTCGGCAAGGCCATAATAAAATCATGAGCGTTCGCCTTTTTAGCGGCTTCGATGATTTCTTCCTTACTCGCTTCAAGTTTTCCGTACCGAATATTGTCTGCGATTGTCCCGGCAAACAAATATACATCTTGCTGGACAATGCCGATATTCTGTCTTAACGAGCCTAAGCTAATATCCTTAATATCGATGCCATCCAGCAATATTTTCCCTTCGCTTACCTCGTAAAAACGCGGAATTAAAGAGCATAAAGTTGTTTTGCCCACCCCCGAAGACCCTACTAAGGCCACAAATTCTCCGACTTTTATTTGCAGCGACAAATTCTTCATCACATAATTATGGTCTTCTTTGTACCTGAAGCTTACATTTCTAAATTCCAGATTTCCCTGACTATGCCCCAGTTCGATTGCACCAGACCTGTCCTTGATTTCCGACTCTACCTCCAAAACATCCATATAACGATTAAAGCCAGTAGTTCCGTCCTGATATAGCCTGGAAAAATTGATTAATCGCTGAATTGGCTCGGTCAGAAGACCAACGTATAATAAATATGTTAGCAAATCGGCTAAATCCAGCGAAGCATTAACAATCGCAGCCCCGCCTAAAATGACAACCGCCACGCCGATAAGCTGGGTAAAAGCAAATGTCCCGCTAGAAAAATAAGCCTCACTTTTGTAACCAGTCCTTCGGCTGTCAACAAAACGGTTGTTTTGGTAGGCAAACTTTTTCTTTTCAATCTCTTCATTGGTAAATGACTTTACTACTCGAATACCTGAAAGCGTGTCTTCAACCTGAGCGTTAATATCGCCGACTCTATCCTTGCTTGTCCTTAGCGCAAGGTTCATCCGCTTGTTAAAATAATAGGCGTAAGCCGCCATAAATGGTAAAAAGAGGAAGATAATCAGGGTAAGGCTAACGTTAATGTTGATTAAGATGACGAATGTACCCACCCCGGTAAGCAAGGCAATCGTCAGGTCTTCCGGGCCGTGATGGTACAATTCGGAAAGCGACAGAATATCATTGGTGAGCCGGGTCATTAGCTGACCAGTTTTTTGCTCATCATAAAAACTAAAAGACAGTTTTTGATAATGTTCAAATAGCTCACGGCGCATGTCCCTTTCCATCATCGCCCCCATTACGTGTCCTTGATAGTCAACAAACATATTGCACAGAGTCTGAACGGCAATCAGGGCCAGCATAACCGCAGCCACTCCATAAATTTGGTTGAGCGAGTTAGGGGTATTTTCTGCTAACAAATTCTTGGTAACATATCTGGTGCATAGTGGCAGTATCAGTGGGATTATTGATACAATAAATGCACAGGCCAGGTCTGTAAGAAGCAATCCCAAGTAGGGCTTGTAATAAGACAGGAATTTCCTGCTTCGAGAATTCACAAAATTTCTCCTCAAATATCATCAGGCAACACAATACCACTACCTTACGTCATAAGGTCGTCAGGTAAGCTTGTTCAAACTGATGCTTTAAGGAAAAAGAGAATCAAAACAACCACAGAAAATTATCCAGGAGTTTGGAGCTGGCGGGCGATGAGCGCGAGTTTATTACATCGAATAATGTTAAACCTGCTCTGGATAATACCTAAGCATAGTGGAACACAAGCGTACCTGTTTGGTTAGCAATCTGATGGATAACATTGTTTACGCCTCCTTTCCACTTATTTTTAGACAACATCCGACAATTTGTATCCTACCACAGGAAGAATTTTCTGGCAAGCCAGAAATTTACTTTGAGTGCGGGACAGTTTTCTGCAAGCCCGTATTTGGCTTATAATACCAATTACTTGTTCCTAGACTTTGCGGCTGCGTCCCTGCCAGAAAGAATTACGCATTTCGCCCTTGAGAATTTTACCCGCGCCGCTTTTGGGTAAAGTTTGGGCGATTTCGAGGGAATGGGGAGCTTTGTAAGCCGCAATTTGGGTTTTGACGTGTCTGATAAATGCGTTGGGGTCGGGCTGCCCGGCAAAATCGGAACGCAGCACCACTACCGCGTGTACTGCTTCACCCCATTTTTCGTCAGGGATACCAAAAACGGCGGCTTCGCTGATAGCTGGATGCGAAAGCAAGGCCCGCTCAACTTCGATAGTATAAATATTTTCGCCGCCGCTAACTACCATATCTTTTTTGCGGTCTACAATATAAACAAAACCGTCTGCATCCATATAAGCTAAATCGCCGCTATGGTAAAAATTATTGCGAACGACTTTGGCAGTTTCTCCGGGCTGCTTCCAATACCCGGCCATTACATTGCCCCGCGACGCAATTTCGCCCACTTCTCCGGCGGGCAACTCCTGGTCATTCTCATCTACGATTTTAAGCTCAATTCCGGCGATAGGCCGACCACAGGCAGTTAAATGAGCTTCGGTGTGTTCTGCCGGGTGCATGACACATAGCAAAGGGGCGGTTTCCGCCATACCAAGCCCTTGCCATAGCGCACAGGGCAAACCTGCCATAGCTCGCTTGAGCAAAGTGGTATCAATCGGGGCTGCACCATAAATTATCCGCCGCAAGCTGCTCAAATCAATTTCGGTCAAAGCCGGATGATTGAGCAAAGCAAGCAGCATAGTTGGGACAAGCAGCGAAGTAGTGACCCGGTAGCGGGCAATTGCCGCTAAAACCGCGCCCGGCTCAAAAGCAGGCAAGAAAACGTGCGCCCCGCCCACCAGCGTAACTGCCCAGGTTTGCGAACAATCGGCAGTATGAAACATTGGGCTGGCGTGTAAATGGCGGTCACTCTGGCGGTACTCCGTTGCCAGCGCTGTATGCAATGCGCTCAAATTAACGTTGCCGTGGGTTAGCATTACCCCTTTGGGTCGCCCTGTCGTCCCGCCCGTGTAATAAATTCCGGCCAATTCGCTTTCGTCCGGCTCATAATTTTTGGCTAGGGCTATAGCTTCGGCTTGAGCCAGTAAATCTTCATAAAAAAGGCTGTTTTCCGGCTGCTTTACGGGATTATCAGCACAATAAAAAAGCTGCTTTATCCCGGCCCGCCCTAAATCTAGCTGGTTCACATAGCCCGCGCTAAATTCATCTACTGCCAGTCCGCTTACTTCGGCATCTTCCAAAATAAACTGAATTTCGGCGGGCGCAAGGCGTGGATTTAGCGGCACAACCGCCACTCCCAGCCGGGGCAAGGCATAATAAAATTCCAACATTCGGTGGCAGTTCCGCAAAAGCAAGCCAACTTTTTGACCCGGCCCAATTCCCAAATTCTGCAAAGCCCTTGCCAGTTTCGCGGTTCGTTGCTCAAATTCCCGCCAGCTAAAAGAATATTCCTGGCAAAAAACGGCAGGCTGTTCACCATAAAGCTGTACCGTTCGGCGTAAATGTTGCACCAAATTCATATAATATTTTCCTTATTAACTGTTCAGTTGTATGAGGGATTTCTAATCCCGATAGAGACGGGTTTAGGTAAAATCGGGATTAGAAATCCCTCGTACATTGAGGCTGGCTGAATAGTTACCTTCCTTATTAACTTAACGTTTGGCATAAAGATTAATCCAGCGCACCGGGCTACCGTCTGACTGTGTTTGGCCTCTACCTGAAAAGTTTTCGGCGATGGCCTGCGGTTCAAATCCGGCCTCTAACACCAAATTCCACAATTCGCTCGGCAGAAAATAGGTGAAAAAGAAGCGCAAATTGTTCGAGGAATCTTCTCGCCAAATTTCGCCCTGCCCGCGCTGTACCGCCAGAAAAAGCGCACCACCCGGCCCAAGTACCCGGAACATTTCGGCCAAAGCCGGAGCAGCCAAAGCACGCGGCAAATGCAAAAGGGCGGCACAGCACCAGATACCGCCAAAGCTGGCTTCGGCAAAGGGTAGCTTGAGCATATCGGCTTGCACGAATTGGCCTTGCGGGACGCGCCGCCGGGCTTCGCTTAACATTCCCTCCGACAAATCCGCCCCGATAACCCGGTAATTCTTTTCCAGCAAATGTTTGGTATCCCGGCCCGGCCCGCATCCCAAATCCAGCAAAGGCAAAGCCGCACCGGGCAGCAGGTCTAAAAAGCGGTTGCGTTGCTCGATTAAATCTATTCCAAACCTCGATTCAGCGTAATTGGTGGCACTCTGGTCATAACTCTTGATAGTTTCCGGCGGGCTTGACATAACGTTTTAGCCTTTCACTTGCAACTTAGACGCGGGTAAAGGGGTCACGGGGAACACCTCGCGCAGGGGTGATGGGGATGTCCTCCATTTGCTCTACCCTTACTTGTCGGGCCAAAGGCGCGGCAAGTCTTTAGAGATTTTACCTCGATTTTACACTGGCTTTACTGGCCCGTAATCTTGACAGTTTAAGATAATACTATTAAATAAAGGCACGGACTAAAGGCATAGTACCTTTTTGAATAATGCCGGTCAAATTAGAATGAATTTGGCCGCTAACTCTGAAAATTAAGTTAAAAACAAGCTAAATCTCAGCTTAAAAATATGAAGTGAGGGTAGGCTCTAATTATGAACGCAAACGCAATAAGCAGTGACCGCCGGGTACAAGCCGCCCATTTGCTGCGGCGGGCCGGGTTCGGCGGCACTCCTGCCGAAATCGAAGAAATGGCCGGAATGAGCCACAGCGACGCGGTAGAAAAGCTGCTAGACTTTAAATATGATGGCAATTTGGCTTTTGATTTGCAGCGCAAAATGGACGAAGCCGGGTATCAACCCAAATTAAACGATTTGCAATACTGGTGGATGTTGACCATGGCCCGCACCAAACAGCCTTTGCAGGAAAAAATGACTTTGTTCTGGCACGGCCATTTTACTACCGCTTATTCCAAAGTTGACCATCCCCTGATGATTATCCAGCAAAATCAGCTTTACCGGGATAATGCGCTGGGTAATTTCAAGGATTTTGTAAAACTGGTTTCGCGTGACCCGGCGATGGTGATGTATCTGGATGGGCAATCGAATTTGAAGGCCAAGCCTAACGAAAATTATGCCCGCGAACTCATGGAACTTTTCACGATTGGCATCGGCAACTACACCGAGCAGGACGTTCGCGAGGCCGCCCGCGCTTTTACCGGCTGGGGATTAAAAGACCGGGTGTTTTTCTATAACAAGAACCAGCACGATACTGGCTCAAAAACTTTTATGAGCAAAACTGGCAATTTCGATGGCGACGATGTGATTGATATTATTTTGTCACAAGGCCAATCGGGACGCTTTATTACCTCAAAGCTCTGGCGGTTTTTTGCCTACGATAACCCTGAGCCGGAATTAATCGAACGCTTGACCGATGTTTATTTCAAAAGCAATTATTCGATTAAAGAAACGATGCGGGCTATCTTTAACGCCCCCGAATTTCTTTCGCCTAAAGCCTATCGAGCCTTAGTAAAGAGTCCGGCGGAACTGGTAATAGGTTCGCTACGGCAACTGGGCGTAGTCGGAATAGATACTAACGTCAGCCAATTTTCGTCCCGGATGGGCCAGGTATTGTTCTCGCCGCCAACCGTCAAGGGCTGGGATGGTGGCCTGAGCTGGTTTAATAGTAGCCTCTTTTTCGAGCGGGCTAACGGCATGAACACTTTGGCTCTGGCGCGAGGTCTGAATAATCGCTTTGACCCGATGCGCCTGCTCACGGCGGCGAAAGTGAATTCAACCGAAGGAATTGTTGACCATTTCCTGTCCCGCCTGATGGACGGTGATACCGAGCCACCCGTTCGGGAGGCCCTTTTAGAGTACATCAAGGCCGACGGAAAATTTAATTTTGACGATTTGCAAGCTTCCGCCGTTGCTCAATCCGGCAACGCAAATGCTAATGGCAACGTAAACAACAAACAACCCAACGCCGCTAACCTGAAACTAGCCGACACCAAAGTACGCGGCCTTGTCCATCTAATTCTGGCTTCACCTGAATATCAGTTGAAGTAGTTGTCGGTTGTCGGTGGGAACAACTAGAAACTAGAAACTTGAAACTTAAAAAAGGTTTTACGAAAATGCTAACGAGACGAACGTTTTTGAGAGTAGGCGGGGTAATGACGATGGCCGGAGCGATGGCTCCCGCTTTCATGGCCCGCACCTTTGCCGCCAGCGCAAACGGGCTGGCCGATAACAAACGCGCTTTGGTAGTTCTTCAGCTTGGTGGGGGTAACGATGGCCTGAATACGGTTATCCCTTTTGCCGATGATGCTTATTACAAAGTGCGCCCGGTGATTGGCATCAAGCCGGAAGATACCCTGAAATTGGATAACGCACTGGCCTTGAACAAAAATTTGAAATTCTTAAAGGATAGTTACGATAAAGGCCAAATGGCAATAGTGCGCGGAGTTGGCTACCCCAACCCTAGTTACTCGCACTTTCGGTCAATGGAAATTTGGCAATCGGGCGAGCCGGAAAAGACCGTCAGGAGCGGCTGGCTGGGTCGCTATCTGGAACAAGTCGGTGGGCAAGCCAATATCAAGGATTTGGGCATGACTGTTGGCAGTGCCGGGCAGGGCGGGGGTGCGCCTCTGGCTTTTTGGACGGAAAAAACGGCAGTGCTATCTTATAATGGCCCGCAAAGCTTCCGTTTTATCGCCGATAACGCTGATATGACTGACCGGGCGGCACAACTGGCGGCGGCCAGGAAGATTTACAGCACCGTCACTCAAAACTCGGCGGCAGAATACATCCGGCAAGCCGCTCTCGACGCGCTTTCAGCTTCGGACAGCCTTGAGAAAATTGCTACTAATTACAAGCCCAAAGCGACTTATCCCAATACGCCTTTTGCCGGGCGGCTTAAAAACGTCGCTCAAGTGCTAACCAGTGATTTTGGGACGCGGATTTTCTATGTGCCAATGGACGGCAGTTTTGATACCCACTTTAACGAGAACGTGACCCATGACCGCTTGCTGGGTATTCTAAACGATGGGCTTGCGGCCTTTTATCAGGATTTGCAGGCGCAAGGGCTGGACGATTACGTAATGACTATGACTTTTAGTGAGTTCGGACGGCGGGTTGGCGAAAACGGTAGCAAGGGAACTGACCACGGCTCGGCTGCTCCGATGTTTGTGCTGGGCGGCTCAAAGGCCATCAAGGGCGGGATGTACGGTGAACAGCCCAGCCTGACCGATTTGGATAACGGCAATATGAAAGAAAAAGTAGATTTCCGCTCGGTGTACGCTACCGTCCTGAAAAATTGGATGGGGGCAGACCCGAACCCGGTGGTCGGCGGCGATTTCCCCTTACTCGATTTTGTGCGGGGCTAAAAAGATGAACAAGAACAAATTGATTTTACGATTGCAGGGCTTGACCGCGCTTTTGCTGCTGGCCCTGTCGCTGGCCGCTTGCGGGACTAACTCCAGCGCCACCAGCGCACCCGCTCCGACCAGCGCGGCGACCACTTCGGGTGTAGCTACTACCAGCGCGGCAAGTACAACTACCGCTCCAGCAACTACTGCTGCGGCAACGGTAGCAGCCGCAGCTACCACTCCGGCGGCAAAACCGGCGGCGACCAGTGGCGGTAATCTCAAGGCCGAGATTACGATTGCCGACGGCTTGCGGCAAGACGAAACGGGTTTGCTAAAAGCTCAAATTGACGCTTTCAAAAAGGCTAACCCGAATGTAAAAGTGACCAGCCTTCATTTTAACCCGGAGGAATTAAGCGAACTGGTCAAATCGGCGGCTGGCACAAATGCTGCCCCCGATTTGATTATTGCTCCCGCCGATTATGTTTCGGATTGGGTGGCTGGTAAGGTTATTCAGCCCGCCGACAAAGTTTTCGATACTTCCCTGGTTAGCGGCTACGCTCCCAATGCGCTGGGGGCAAGCAAACTGAATGGGACGCAATGGGGCGTACCTTTTAATTACGGCAATGTCCCGGTATTGCTTTACAACAAAAAGCTCGTGCCGAACCCGCCCGCTACTACCGATGAGATGATTAAAATTGCCGCCGATATTACCAATAAAGGTAGCAGCAAGCGTGACCGGGATTACGGTATGGCAATAGATATTAACCAGCCCGTCTGGTTTACCGCTTTTCTGGGTGGCTTTGGCGGTAGCTTGCTGGATAGCAGCAATCAGCCGACCCTAAATACGCCCGAAATGGTTAGCACTTTGCAGTTTTACCAGGATTTAGTTAAGCAAAAAGTCGCTAATGCCCAGTACGAAGCCGGGATGAACCAGCTTGATTACGCTTTCCGGGATGGACGTTTGGGGATGATGGTAACAGGCGATTGGGATATTTCAGCCTATGGTAGCGCGAAGTTGCCTAAAAAAGTTGCTGCCGTTGCTACTGCCGCCGCCACTACGCCCACCGCCGGAGCGACCAGTATCGAAGTTACGCCCGGCGCGAACGATTACGCTGATAAATTTGAACTGGGGGTTGCCCCTTTGCCAAAAATCGCCGCTACCGGCCAATATCCTACTCCTTTTATTAACAATAAAATGATTTTTATTGGAGCAAATTCGAGTGGGGATAAACTAAAAACGGCCAAAACTTTTGTCGAATTTCTGGCAAGCCCCGAACAACAGCAGCTAATGGCCGAGCAAGGTTTTGCCCCGACTACTCAGGTTGCCCTAAACAGCGAAACTGTCAAAAGCAACCCGGTTTTAAGCGGTTTACTTGCTCAACTAGCGGTAGCCAAGCCGCAGCCCGCCGCGCCACAACTACGGGCGGTCTGGGATGCTATTCTACCTAACTTGCAGGCTGTAGTTGCTGGCACTGTCACCCCAAAGGATGCCGCAAAAAAAATGCAGGATATGGCTTTGCAAAAAGTAAAACTGCTGGCGATGGGTAATTAGTGATAAAAGGCTAAGGGTCAGGGCAATGGTCAGGCTAGAAGATTCTTGGCCTTTAGCCACAACCTTTAGCTTTACCCCATAACTTTGAACTTGCCGCCGCATTATACAGAAAGAGAAGTTAATGTATGCTCTAATGTAAGTGGAGGCGGCTATGATTGTATTTTTGTTGATTGCTGGCAGGCAAAGGGGTTTATTACTCATAGTCGCTGCCTTGTCTTCCCTGCTTTTGGCTGGCTGCAACGATTCAACCGTTGTTCCGGCCACTGTTACCACTAGCCCGACGCTTGCCACGCCCACCGCGACAGCTCTGCCAACCGCCGCGAGTACAGCGATACCTCTAACTGTCACCCCTATCCCTGCACCAACTTCCACCGCTTTAGTTCCCACCGCCACCCCCGAACCCGCTATCTTTGGCCTTTCTAGCTTTGATTTTGTGGATAGTCAACACGGCTGGGGATTCGGCGATGAATGTACGACTGCCTGTACTCCCGTCCTGCGCCTTACCAATGACGGCGGTAGAACCTGGAAACCCGGCCCAAACCCAAAATTAAATATCCCAACAGGGAAAAACTTTTATGAGTATGTGAACCAAATCCGTTTTGCTAACTTGAAAGATGGCTGGATATTTGGGCCGGGATTTTTCGCCACCCACGATGGTGGTCTGACCTGGGAAAGCAACCCTAACGTAAGTAAAGTTACTACCCTTGTGCCAGTTGGTAATTCAATTTGGGCTTTTGGCGAGTATTGTTCACAGCCCCAAACTTGTATCTCTGGTTTGCTTAGTTCTACTGATGCTGGACGTAACTGGCAATTATTGCCAAATCAACCTTTTTCGCTCCGCAAAGATGAATCTCGCGTTATACTGATAAAAACCAGCCCACAAAATGCCTGGATTTATAACTGGAATCAGGACAAATCAGTTTTGGTCACTACCCAGGATGGCGGCAAAACCTGGCAAACTATTCAAACGCCTTGTGATTGGAGAGCTGTATTGTCAGCTCTGGACGTAAACCGAGGTTGGTTAATGTGTATGGGCCAGCCAGCAACTGCTATGGTAGCCAAATCTCTTTATGCAACAACCGACGGTGGCAAAACCTGGATACTGGTTTCAGAAGTGAGCTACAAATCAATTATTGGCGAACTCCCAATTATAGGCTTGGCAGGTCAAATCCTTTTTATCAGCCCGACACAAGGCTTTATGACTTTAAGTCGCACTGTCTTTCATGCAACAACTGATGGCGGCAAAACCTGGCAAGCTCCGCTTAATGGACGGGATTGGCAGAGGGATGGCGGTCAAAAAAATCTTATTTTTGTAGATAAGCAGCACGGCTGGTTTCTGTCGTATGACAATATAATGTTTCGCACTACAGATGGCGGGGCTACATGGGAAGATATAGAGGCTCGTTAGCCTAAAGATGATGAACGATGGGGAGATTAGCCGATAAATTTCCCCATCGTTCACCATTTGCTTACTTGCCCGATTCGCCAACGATGCGGTGAAGGGCTTGCATATACTTCTGGAAGGCTTCCTGTCCTTGCGAGCTGAGGGCCAGCCATGTACGCGGGCGTTTTCCCTCAAATACTTTGTTAATTTCGATGTAGCCCGCTTCTTCCAACGCCGTCAAATGGCGCGACAAGTTTGAATCGTTTAACTGTAAATACTCGCGCAGAAAAGTAAAATCTACTTTTTTATTCTGAGACAAAGCCGCGATAATGGACAACCGTACTGGCTGGTGTATCATTTCGTCCAGCAGCCAGCGCGGATGCGATTCCTGCTCCTCACTTTGAGCATCAATTTCGGTTGACATAAACCTTAGCCTTCCTGCGAAGCGCGGCGCAATTGCCAGCCAACCCACAAAATCGGTAGCGCGGTTAGCACGCCCACAATCGTAAACAGGAAAGGTGGCTTGCCGGGAAAGAGCAAAATCGCTCCCATCAGTAGCACCGGGTAATAAATCGCCATCCAGATAAAGGGGTTACGCATTTTGCGCGGCTGCACCTTCAAGCGGGAGGCGTACCGCGCTGTCCAGAAGCTTGCTACTATCGCAATTCCGGCCCAGATAAACCCGGCCCATATTCCCGGAAAAATATCGAACAAAGCCAGCCCGACAATAATCAGCCCGCCCCAAACTAACTGGATTGTACCGTTATTGGGGCTGTGTTTTTGGGCTGCACTTTGGGCTTTCCGAATAGCTTCTAACCGTTCCACCGCTTCCATTTTTTCCGCTTCCATTGTCTGACTCACTTTCTTAATCTTTAATAACTTTCGTTTACAAGAACTACTTTACTTACACTCAAATATATATCATAAAAGAAAGTGCTTGTCAAGAGGTAATCCAAAGATTAATTCAAATCGAGCTATAATGCGCTTTGGTCCACCTGGTGCTATAATAAGGAAGTGATAACATTCGATAAATTTTGGCGGGTTAGAAATTGGAGCGGGAAATTGTCCAGAAAATTGCCGGAAAGCTTGACCGTTCGGAAAAGCGATTTGAATATTGATTTAATCGGCAAAGTTGCCTGTGTTTTTGTATTTCTTGGCCCGATTTTAGTACCGCTTTTGTGGTTGAGCGGTGTACCGCTTTTTACTTCTATTGCCGAATTTGGCTGGGCTTTTGGTCGCTCCTTTTGTACATATACCGTCAAAAGCTTTACGATTGCTGGTGTACCCTTGATGGTTTGCGCCCGATGTACCGGGGTCGCCTTTGGCCTGATTACAATGGGTTTGCTCTATCACTATACCCCCTTTATCAAGCCGCTTATTCCCCAAAAACGCTTGCACCTGGCTGTCCTTATTGCCGCCTTGTTTGTCCCCTGGCTAATTGATAGCTCCCTCGAAAGATTGGGTTTGTGGATAACGGATTACTGGTTAATGTTCCCAACCGGCTTTTTAGGCGGTGTCACCCTCGTACTTGCTCCGCTTCTTTTCTCGCCTCTGCATCAGAGTGAAGAAGACGAAGACGAATTGGAAACGGAAACGCAAACATTACAACCCGTTCAAACAAAAAAGCTTGAGCCGGTAAGCTCAAGCCGTTAGGCTATTTATTTGCTAACCCTTTAGCTGAAGCTGGCGGTATTTCGGTTAGTGGTGGCAAGGCCGATACCAAGCCATTTTAACGAGTTACTAACTCTGAAATCATCTATCTGCATATATCTGAAATCCTCTCCAGCATCTTGTTATAGTTTTTCAAACCTTGCCAACGAACCTGCTATTGTAACGGCATTTGCAATGCTAAAAAGCTGGTAAACTAAACCTTTCACTAAAGCTTTAACCTGTTATTAACTTGGGCTTTACAGTTTGTTTAAATCAATGCTTTACTTTTAATTAAACAACTAATGCTCTAATTTGTGAAAGGAGATTGCTTTGAAACATTACCGTGTTTTGGCCGCTTTTAGCCTTGCTTTAATGCTGGCTCTGTCGGTAGCAGCCTGTGGCGATGCTACCCCCACTCCCGCTCCCACCAATACCGTTGCTCCCACTACTGCGCCCGCTACAACTAGCGTACCAACTACCGTTGCCGCCACGACTGCCGCTCCCCTTGCCACAGCTACCGTTGCCGCCCCAACTACCGCTCCCGCCACTTCCCTTGCGGCCACTACTCCTGCCACTACGCTTGCAACGACTACTGCTCCGGCGGCGACCACTGCTCCGGCGACAGCTACCTATTCGATAAGCCAGAATTTGACCACTCCCTTTGCCTATGGGGTTGCCAGTGGCGACATGACCACCGATAGTACGATTTTATGGACGCGCACCCCGGCGGCAGCGACGGTTGTTCCCGAATTGTCGCTAACCCCCAATTTTGAAAATCCTACCGCTTTAGCTTCGGTTCAAACTAAAGCCGATAGCGATTTTACAGTCAAAGTTTTAGCAAGTGGGCTAAAACCCGGTACAAAATATTATTATCGCTTCAAATCGGGCAACGACGTTAGCCCAATTGGTTCTTTTAAAACGGCTTATGCTCCCGACCAGCGCGACCCGGTTACGCTCGGTTTTTCAGGAGATGTTGATTGGAAATGGAAGCCTTACCCGGTTCTGAATAATCTTAATAAAGAAAATCTGGATTTCTTTTTCTTTCTGGGCGATTTGATTTACGAAACAACCAATTTAGCGGGTACAACTGCTGCCGAAGATTTGAACGATTACCGGGCTAAATACCGGGAAAACCGCGAACCTCGCCCTAATTCCGCCAGTAAAATGGCCCCAATGCTGGATTTGTACCGGCTTTTCGGCCAATATTCGGTTTTTGACAACCACGAAACCGGGCCATCCAAAGCTGATAAAAACGCCCCGAACTATAACGAAGGCGGCGCACCCGCAAACGGCCAGTTTGTGAACCAAACCGAGGGCTTCAAGGCTCGTATTCAGGCATATCGAGAATACCAGCCTGTCCGTGAGGAAACCGTTTCGGGGACGGGTGATGCCCGCAGCGACCAAACTTCGCGCTTTTACCGGGCCGTTCCCTGGGGGGCAAATCTGGAAATGTTGATTCTGGATGACCGCAGCTACCGCGATATTCGCCTGAACAATAGCGACAACCCGGAAGCCTTTAGCTGCAATCGGACGATGCTTGGCGCACCACAGCTAAAATGGGTTCAGGATGAATTGCTTTCAGCCAGGCAGCGCAACGTCACCTGGAAAGTAATCGTAGTTTCTTCGCCAATCCAAAGATTGGGCCGCACTTCCGAGCTTGGCGGCGATTTAGACGGCACGAAATCGTGGGCGGGAGGCTACAATTGCGAACGCAACAAGCTTCTCAAGTTTATTGATGATAACGCCCTAGATAACGTCGTTTTTTTGACCACTGACAATCATTACACTGTCGTTAATAATTTGAATTATAATAGCCAGCCTGAAGACCCCAAATCGGCCCTCAAACCAGCTCGAAATACTATCGAAATTTTAACCGGGCCGCTTGGGGCAAGCGCGGGCAATCCTACCGGGCTAAAAGTTGATACCAAAAATTTGCCCATCCGGGAAGCTGACCGTAAAATTCTGGCGGTTTGGAACGGGGACGCGCCCAATACAGATAGTCAGACTAAAGGCTTGAAACAAATTGGGTTAGACCCAATCGGCCTCGAAGCGAATTTTCCCGGTTTGGATGTTTCCAGCCTCAAATGTAATGGCTGCAAGCCGGGCGAGGTGGATGCGCTTAACTTTGCCAGCTTTAACACTTACGCCTATGCCGTTTTGACTTTTGACCAATCCAGCCTTAGCGTTCAGGTTAAAGGTTTCCCGATTGTTCCTGACCCGACTACTTTGCAAACCATCGAAGCGGTCAAGGAATATGAAGCGCGACAAGCCGAAGAAATTTTTAGCTTTAAGCTAAAGGCCAGCTAAAACAAAAGGGGTGCAATGGCGCACCCTTTTCAACAATTATTAAAATTATTTAGCGATTTTTGAGACGAAATTAAAGCTATTCGGGAAATAATCTTATTCTTCCGGCTCGAACCCGTATTCTTCGCACCATTGGGCCAAGACCTCTTGCATGGAGGCAGCTTCGCTTACTTCGCGCCCGGTTTCCCCGTTTGTAATTTGCCAGGATACTTGAAAAAGCGTGCTACCCTCGCTAGTAATACTGATTTTAGCTTCGTCTTTCGAGCCATCCTCATATATGCAAACTGCTTTGAAATATTTGGTCATTTTTCTCTCCTTTTCTCTCCTTTTTTTGGCTTTTTTCTTGGGCTTTGGCCTAATTTTTTGACGCTCAGGGTCAAGCTATGGTAGATTATCATTCTGCCCCTGTCAAATGAGTTTAAAGTGCTGAGGACTGAGGACTGAGTCTTTGGGAAACGGGGCGCGAGCCTGCACAAGATATTATTTTGCTTTCAACTTTAACCTCAGTCCTCAGCACTTTATTTTGAGGCTTTGGTTTGTAGAGGGAGAAAATTTGATGGCTGTCCAAAATGTAGTAATTTCCACCTATTTTGAGCCTGCCGAAGTTGAACGTTTGCGGCAGGAAATCGAGCAACGCAATTTGAAACTAATCTACCATCCCGAATGGCTGACTCCGGCCCGCTTTCCAGCACAGCACAGCCATAATATAGAGCTAACCTCGCAGCAGGAAGAACTTTGGCTAAAGGTTTTGGCCGAAGCCGATATTATGCTAGATTTTGAAACTTTGACCTTACCGCGCTGGCAAAGTGAAAATTTAGTGCCGCGCTTACGCTGGGTACAGGCTACCAGTGCGGGAGTCGGGCAAACCATCGCTAAAGTCGGGTTACAAGACCGTGATTTGATAATAACCACCGCCAGCGGGATTCACGCCAAGCCTTTGGCCGAATTTGTAATGCTCGGCTTGCTGATGTGGGTCAAGCAATTTCCGATGATTGCCCGCCAGCAAAAGGCCCATTACTGGGAGCAATATGCCAGTGACGAATTATCCGGCAAAGTTTTGAGCATTATTGGGCCGGGTAAAATCGGGCGCGAGGCGGCAAGACTGGCAAAAGCTTTCGGGATGTATGTAATGGCCGCGCCTAGCAGCTTGGAAAATCGCACTCCAGCAGATTACAACGCCGACGAACTTTTTAGCACCGAAAAAAGCGAAATGTACAAGGCTTTGGCCCGTACCGATGCGCTGGTACTGGCTATGCCGCACACTCCCCAAACCGAGCGGATGCTTGGGGCGGCAGAATTCGCCGCGCTCAAGCCGGGCGCATACTTTATAAATACTGCGCGTGGCAAAGTGGTGGACGAACCCGCCCTATTAGAAGCATTGCGAAGCGGCCAGTTAAGCGGGGCGGCTCTGGATGTATTTGAGAGCGAGCCACTTCCAGCCGATAGTCCTTTTTGGGACATGCCAAATGTGCTGGTTACACCCCATTCGGCTAGTACGGTCTACCGTGAGAATGAGCGTATTATTGATTTATTTTTACATAATTTAGATTTATTTTTGGCCGGAAAGCAAAACGAAATGAAAAATATTCTCGATATTTCGCGGATGTACTAAACTAAAACGGTGTGAATTTGCGCTACTTTAGAGTTATGCTAAAATTGCAAAAGCTTTCACTGTTATCCTAAAGATTAATAATACCTGCGAAATAATACGCAAAATAGTACGCAAAGGAGAGTGCTATCATGACTTTAACTCCCGAACGTCTTGGCGAAGAAGCCGATTTGAAACTACCCACTGTATTGGGTGAAATGGCCGAATTTAACCTGAAACGCTATGGCGAATATACCGCGATTTATTACGAAGGCCGCGAAATTACCAATGTGCAGATAGCGGAACAGGCCCGAAAGTTGGCGAGTGGGCTTTTGGCACAAGGGGTCAAGCCGGGAGACCGGGTTTTGGTCATGTTGATTAACTCGCCCGAAGTGATTATATCGTACCAGGCCGTCTTACGAATGGGCGGGGTAGTTGTACCGCTTTTGCCAGTTTTGAAAACTCCCGAAGTGCAGCATATTGCCGCCAACTGCAAACCCAAAGCCGCAATTATTAATCTGCCGCTTGCCCCGATTGTAAAACCGGCTCTGGATGCCGCCGATTTGCCCGAACCAGCTATTCTGATTGGCGTAGGCAAACCTGAAGAAGCCGTAGCCGCCGGATTGGTTAGCTACAGCAGTTTGATTGATTCTTCCGAACCCTACACCGACCCACCGCCAAGCAAGCCCGAAGATTTGGCGATTATCATTTATACCAGTGGTACAACTGGCAAGCCCAAAGGGGTGATGCTCAGTCATAATAACAAAGTCTCGAACGTAGTTCAGTCTTCCGGGCCAAAAGAACACGTGATGGGGACAGACCCGCGCCCGACTGAACCGCGTCTGGTGGCTTTGCCTTTGGCCCATGCTTTCGGCCTGACTGTTTCCAACGTGAGCTATATGAGTGGCGACCCGATGGTTTTGATGTCGCGCTTTGAATTGCCCAAAGTTTTTGAATTAATCGAACGCTACAAAGTAGTTGGTCTACCCGCCGCCCCCGCCATGCTGGTAGCAATGCTAAATCATCCCGATGTCGAGAAATACGATATGAGCAGCCTCAAATCAGTGGTTAGCGGCTCTGCGCCTTTGCCCGAAAGCGTCCATCGTGGCTTTGAAAAACGCTTTGGCGCGATTATTTACGAAGGTTACGGCCTTTCGGAAGCGACTACTTCAGTTTCAGGTCATCGGGATGGTATGACCATCAAAATTGGCTCGGTAGGTAAGTCCAACCCCGAATCGGGTATCGAAGTCAAAATTTTCGACAATAACGACCAACCCTTGCCCCCTCACGAACGCGGGGAAGTGGTGGTGCGCGGCCCAAACGTGATGATGGGCTATTACAATAACCCGGCGGCAACCGAAGATACTATTCGCAATGCGTGGCTGCATACCGGCGACATTGGCTATATGGATGAGGACGGTTATATTTACATTGTCGAGCGCAAGAAAGATTTGATAATTCGCGGCGGGCAAAACGTTTACCCGCGTGATGCCGAAGAAGTGCTGGGCAATCACCCGGCGGTAGTGGAATGTGCGGTGGTCGGTGTACCTTCCGAGCGCATGGGCGAAGAAGTTAAAGCATATGTCGCCTTGCGTCCCGGCTTTAGCGTTACCGCCGACGAGCTTATCGCTTACTGTCAGGAATATCTGGCAAACTACAAAACGCCCGCCTACATCGAATTTATCGAAGCTTTGCCCCGCAACACTGTTGGCAAAATCAACAAACGCGCCCTCCGCGAACAAGCCGCCCACAGCAAGGTGGATTAGATTGACGATTGAGGAATGAATTTGAAATTGTTAGATTAGTGGTAATCTAGCCCTGAAATGAATTTTGGGGCTAAGATACCGCAAGTTGGTTCAAACCAACTGAGAATTTCCTGAATCGAGGTTAGGCAAAGTCAACTGACGGAGCAGCATCCTACAGGGGATAGCGTCATCTTGTAGGATGTGGCTCTGCCCATTGATTTATCCAAAAAGTCAACTGGCGGAGCAGCATCCTACAGGGGAAATGGTATTGCTTGTGAGATATTGCTCCGCCAATAAACCTCTTAGGATAAATTCTAATTCAAATAAGGGCGATTGAAAGTCAGACGGTTTTCTAACACCTCGTCTTTCCCTTTGTAAAAAAAATGTCAGCTTTGTTTTAAACTATTAGCCCGCTCATCCTTGAACGAGCTAACACTATGACCAAAATTATTTCGTATCGAGTAAATCAATGTCGAAGGTGAGGCTGGCGTTGCCGGGAATAACGGGCGGCGAACCGCCCGCTCCATAGCCCAGCGCGGCGGGGATAATCAGGCGGCGTTTGCCCCCGACTTTCATTCCAGCTACCCCTTCATCCCAACCTTTGATAACCCGCCCCGCTCCCAGCTTGAAGGAAAAGGGTTCCTTGCCGGGGTCGAGCGAACTATCGAACTTTTTGCCGCCATCGGTCAGCCAGCCGATATAATTTACCGTTGCGGTTTGT